>NZ_JAIJHU010000078.1:0-9612 GCF_022723415.1 Barnesiella sp.
CTTCGGAGATTTATGGGGATTCACCTCCTCCCCTGTGTTTTGCGCAGCAAAATATAGGGGAGGTGTCCGAAGGACGGAGGGGTTGAAAACGCCATCTCATTAGTCGGGTTATGGGATATTTATCCTCCACCCCTTGCCTTGTGGGTATTCTCCTTATATCGCCATATTGCGATGCAGAGTAAAGTGTAGGTATTACTACCGGTAATCCGATGCTAATGAAAATGCAGAATATCTCGATTTACATGCTGCCGTTTCAAATAGACTGGCCTTACTTATTTACAAGAAACCTGTTTTTCAGCCAATTGCGAACAGGCAAATCATAGAGTTTCAAACAAGCGTGTGCCACGCCGACAGACAAGATAAACGTCGATACGGAGACAAATACGTGCGCTCCCATAGATGCATCGGGATTGTGTGTCACCCACGCCATCTGCATATAGGCAAAGGGATAATGGGTAATATAGAGCGGATAGGAGATTTCGCCCAGATAATTGCATACGGCCACACTGTGTTTTCCCTTTACCTCGCTGCCGGCTCCCATCGCCACGATAACGGGGAACAAAAGGAGTATACATGCCGCATCATAGATACCGTTTTGCCAAGCATCGGTTTCGCCTCCGATACGAGGCATTACCAAAGCTGCAACGACAAGTAACGAACACCACCAGAAGCCGGCCTTTACCCGAATAAGTTTCCCTATACGAAACAGCAATAATCCTCCGAAGAATGGATAAAGCACCCGAACGATACCGATATAGACCTGTTCGGGGGTAATACTCCAACCTCCGATAACGGTATAAGCCGTAATGTCTCGATGGGCGAGCAACCCAAACACATCGAGATTAAGTGTCAAATCGAGCGTCAAAAACGCCGCAAAGGAAACAAAACAAACCAATGCGGTTTTGGAGAACCTACGGACGACCAAAGCATAAAGAATATTCGCCAGATATTCCCACATGAGCGACCAAGTAGGCCCATTGAGCGGATTGGTCTCTTGCCAGCCTCGTATATCCCAACTGGTAAGCGCCGGTATCATCGTACAGGCAAGCAGAAACATGAGCAGTACCTGCCACCATGCAGTTTGGTCTATAAGAGGGAAACGTTCGCAATTACCGAAATAGAACAACAATGCGCCTATTGCCGACCCCATGATTACCATAGGGTGCAACCGGATTAAACGGCGTTTGAAAAAAGCCAGAGTGGACATCTTTCCCCATCGATTGTCATAAGCATATCCGATCACGAAACCAGAAAGTACAAAGAAGAAATCGACGGCAAGATAGCCGTGGTTCAATATTTGATAAGCAGGACCTTTGGAATAAGTTTCAAACAAATGAAAGGCGACGACAATCACGGCAGCCACTCCTCGCAATCCGTCGAGAATAGCATAACGTGGTTTTTCGGACATAACCGCATCGGTGATTTTCTCCATGATATTATGCTGTTTTTTACGGGTACAAAAGTAGGACTCTTATTTTGATTGATATTTGCATATAGTTCGAAACTTTTGATTTATATTTACATTTTATATAAAACAGTCCCAGATGGAATCCAAATATTATCACTTGACAGGAGGTACGCACTCTTTTCTCGTATTACACGATTTGCTAAACCCGTCCGAGGAGTTTCCCATTCATACACAATCGGATTGGGAGCTTATCTACATTATCAGAGGTTGCGGCACATTCGTTATCGGCGATCAATCGCAACCTTTCACGAAAGATGAAATCTTTTTAATACCGCCCGACATGTTGCACGGTTGGATATTCGACAATAATCCCGGCAATGTGGTAGAGGATATTTGTCTGCTTTTCAGGAAAAACCTGTTTAAAGAACTCTCGGTTACGTTACCCGAAATAGGGCCGCTCGGACATCTCGACAGCCGGCAACACTCGGCCTTTCAGTTACGAGGCGATTTATTAAAAAATGTGAGGCATGAAATGCAGGAAATAATAAAAACCGACTCGCTCGGACAATTATCGGGAGTGATACGGATACTCGGACATCTGGCTCTTTCCGACGAGATGAATCCGACAGGAATCAATCGCCCGTTAAAGAAACGAGACAAGAAGATACAACAGATAGAGATTTATGTTTCCTTGCATTATAATCACGATATTCCTATCGACGAAATCGCCTCCCTCGTACACATGAACCGTTCTTCGTTCTGTGTCTTTTTCAAACGAATGAAAGGGATATCGTTTACGAATTATCTCAATACCTACCGTATGGATATAGCTTGTCGCCTGTTGTCGACGACGGACAAATCGGTCTCCGAGATAGCATACGGCGTAGGATTTAATAATCTATCTCATTTTTGCCGGACATTTCTGAAATACAAAGAAGTCTCGCCTACGAAATACAGGAACCGCATGGGGCATGGCCACTCGGACATAACCACGACTCCGGCATAATATTTCAAAGAAAACTACGGGCCATCAAACAAAAGGCGACCGCAATTTTGCGGTCGCCCCGAATTCATCTTTCAACAACAGAATTTACTTTTTTACATTCTTCTTTTCGCAGCAAGGAGCCTTAGCCTTGTCGCATTTGGCTTGTTTGCAGCAATCAGCTTTGTCGTTGCATTTTGCCTTAGAGTCGCAACAAGGAGCCGTCGCTTTACAATCTTTGCATTTGCAATCGGTGCAATTACACTCTTTCTTACAATCGGCTTTGCCTTTTTTGCAGCATTCCGTTTGGGTCTTACTACCGGTAGTCGTTTGAGCCACAGCCGGCAAGGCTATCATCGAAGCAGCGGCGATACACGCCATAACAAGAAACTTCTTCATAATTACTTTATTTTTAATAGGTGACTACTTTACAAAATAGAAAGCCAGTAAGGTTGCCTTAGTATCTCGGCATAGTCTATTTCGTATTATTTTACAACGCAAATATACAATGAGGAGATTACCGAAAAACCCAATGAATCTTATTTTTACCAAAAATCCTGTGAATAAAATCTATAAATAGAATAAAAATCATATCGATTACTATCGTCCTGCCTATCCGTGTGCCACGGAAGTCGTGAGTAAAAGACAAATCGCATTTCTGAATCGACGAAAAACCGTTGTCTATATTACTATTGCCAATACATTCGACTTTAATTTGCCTCGGCTATTTCCGATTTTCGGTAAAAAAGAGTATCTTCGTCATTCAATTATATACAGACAAACCGCATAAGAAAAGATGGACGAATGGTTGTCACGTACCCGGCTGCTGTTTGGCGATGAACCGATAAAGCGATTGCAAAATGCCCACGTCCTTGTCGTGGGGGTGGGTGGTGTAGGGGCTTATGCCGCCGAAATGGTCGTGCGAGCCGGTATAGGAGCTTTGACGATTATCGACGGAGACACCGTGTCCGAGAGCAACCTAAACCGACAATTAGTCGCTTTGCACAGTACATTAGGAAAACCCAAAGTCGAAGTATTGAAAGAAAGGTTTCTCGATATAAACCCTGATTTGAAGCTGACGGCACAACACCGTTTTATCGAAGAGGAAGATATTCCCGCTTTGTTGGAGGGCGGCGAAATAGATTTTGTCATCGATGCCATCGACACGCTGGCGCCGAAGGTAGCTTTGATCGCCTATTGCCTGCGGCATAAAATCAAAATCGTTTCATCGATGGGTGCAGGCGGACGCAAAGACCCGTCGGCCATACGGATAGCCGACATAGCCGATACCTACCATTGCGCTTTGGCAAAAGCGGTGAGATTGCGATTGCGGAAAGAGGGTATCTCCAAAGGTCTGAAAACGGTATTCTCCACCGAGCAGGCCGATCGTAACGCCATCGTGGTCGTGGAAGGAGAACGTAATAAAAAATCGACCGTCGGGACGATTTCTTATCTGCCGGCAATCTTCGGGTGTTATCTGGCGGGGCATGTCATCAGAAAACTAACAGAAGTATGATAGAGATAAAAAACATACACAAGAGCTATGGTTCTTTGGAGGTACTGAAAGGTATCGATGCCGTGATCGAACAGGGCGAAATCGTCTCCATCGTGGGGGCGAGCGGAGCCGGCAAAACAACCTTGTTGCAGATCGTGGGAACGCTCGACAAGCCCGATTGCGGGGAAATCTTATACGACGGCAGGCGGGTGGATAACCTCCCCGATAGGGAAATGGCGCGTTTCAGAAACGGTAACATCGGATTCGTATTCCAGTTCCACCAGTTGCTGCCTGAATTTACGGCTCTCGAAAATGTGATGATTCCGGCTCTCATCGGGGGGAAAAAACAATCGGATGCAGAACAGGAAGCCAAGCGGATACTCGATTTCCTGAGCCTGAGCGACCGACTGGGACACAAACCGGCTCAACTGTCGGGCGGTGAAAAACAGCGAGTAGCCGTTGCCCGAGCATTGATAAACCGCCCCTCTGTCATACTAGCCGATGAGCCGTCGGGAAGTCTCGATTCGAAAAATAAAATCGAATTGCACAAACTGTTTTTCGACCTGCGTGACGAGTTCAAACAGACGTTCGTCATCGTCACGCACGACGAGACGTTGGCTCGAATGACCGATCGTACCCTCTTCATGAAAGACGGCTCCATCGTTTCTCCCGCTTCTGTCGAAGAATAAAACAAGGCATACAAATGAAAAAGAGTTGGTTATATGGTTGCTCCTTTATCCTTTTATCTATCTTCGCAACGGCTTGCGGAGACGATGAAAAAGATATTTACGGCATCTTCTATGCCGACATCGTCACTTGCCATACGAATAAAGGCAATCCTTATTTCACCTACCAGACAACCGATTCCGCTCCGGTCGATACGCTTTATCCCGTTTCGGAAGTAAATAGCGATGACATGGGCGAGGGAGTGCGCGTATTGCTGCAATACCGCCCGATAGAAACGTTGTCGGAACACAAAAAGCAGGTAGAAATACAAGCGCTTTCGGCTATTCATTTCGACACGCTCCGAATAGTACCCCATGACAAAATCGACCAGTTGCCCGACGACACTCTCTATTTGCAAAGCGCATGGAAAACCGGCGACTTCCTTAATCTGAGGTATCGTATCGATTACCACAGCCGGCCGCACAGCATCCTGCTTGTCGCCGACGAAGCCGAACTTTCCGGCGATACCTTGAAAGTACAGTTGCGACACAGTCGCAACGACGACCCAGAGGGACATTGGAGCAATCTATACTCGTCGTTCAATATCTCGGCTTATCGAAGCCGTCCTTATACGACGCTGCAACTTTATGTAAATCAAGTAAATTTCAACTATAAATACTATTACTTTAAACTGAACTGATTATGGAAGAAAAAAAGGAAATCCAGATAGAATTGTCTGCCGAAGTAGCCGAAGGCATTTACTCCAATCTCGCTATTATTTCACATGCTCCGTCGGAGTTCGTTATCGACTTTATCCGCATGACTCCGGGTGCTCCCAAAGCTCCGGTGAAATCGCGTATCATTCTCACGGCCGAGCATGCCAAACGATTGTTATTCGCCTTGCAGGACAACATACGCAAATACGAAGCTCAATTCGGGCCTATACAAATGAACGATCCTCAACGGGGCGGTATGCCTCCTTTCATGGCTCCCGGCGGGGAAGCCTGACAACCGACAGGAGACGAATTCTCTCGAACTCGTTATCTTTTCGGGTGTGACTCGGAATAACTAATCTCGTAAAAAAGGAAAGACAATGAACATCACTTTGCAACAATGGCTTTCTCGACAGCCTTATACACAAACGACCGACAGCGATCGTTACTATACGCAACTGGCCAACCGAGTATATGACCTCGTAAACATATCTCCGTTGAAAGAAAGATTAACCGAGGAGGCCACCAAAAGTCTTTGTTGCGATGTCGTAGGTTATTTTGCCGATATTCTGTCCGGTACGGGACTGTGGGCAACGTTTCTCTCCCACCACCGTTCGCTCTACGGTCGTACCCTGCCATTCTTTCCCGCCGAGAATTACTACGACGGGGAAGTAAATCGGGAAGACCTGCGAGTGCTACTTTGGTATCTGCTTTGTACGCACGACTCCTTGCACGAGATTCTTTCCCCGCTCGACGATCGTCTCGTCGCAACGGCCGATACGATTTACGATCTGTTAGAGTCGGAATACGAAACAGCTCCCGACTCACCCTTGTTACAAGAATTTTGTCTTCCCGAACTGAACGATACCGATGACCCCGAATCCCGTTACCGGTTCGCCGAATGGCTCTTTTGGGATTCGTTTCTGTTGGGCCCTTCCAATCGTTCGCTCGCCCGGCAGCTTTCACACGAAGCACAGAGTAAATCGCATGGAGACAAAGAAAGAATCGCCAAGCTCGGCGAGCTGCGTCGGGAATCGCTATATACTCTGCCGGCCGGACCTTTGGCGCTCTTTGCTCACGAATGGGTCTCTTTGCTTTGGCAACACACCTTCCCCGAAGAAGCGGAAGAGAAAAAGGAACTGCACCCCTATTACCGGCAATTCACCCGAGAAACCGGAGGCATGCCTGTCAAATACATAGACTCTTACTCGGAGTTGGACAAATTTCTTACCGAAGGGATGCAATGGGGAGAGACAGAAGGCGGACACCTCTCGCACCTCGCCGGGAAAAAGAACTTTATTCTCTATGTCACGCCTTACAAAGGCATGCTCATCGCTTCGGATATAGCCCAATGCGTATGCGACCCTGCCAATCCTTGTTACGACCCGCAGGTAGCCCGGAGGGATGCACTGTCGCTCCTTACCGTACCCGGGCGATGCCCCATAGACCTACTCATCTATTTGTGCGAAAACCGACTACTTCCCGATGCCCGCTTTGCCGACGGAGACTCCGCACTTGTAACCGAAAACTGGGACTTCATCGCTCGCTGTCTTTTGCAGGATTATTACCGGGCGGTGTAAATACCGCTGAGTTTTTTTAATCCCTTCTCCCCAGCCGTGTCCCGTAGTATTATGCGATAGAGGAGAAGGGTACAAAGCTATCTTTGTGCCGAAACGAGAAATACCATTTTCAATCCTCTCCCTCTGCTCATCGTAGATGAGATAGGGGGAGTGCCCGTAGGGCGAGGGGGTGAATATCCGATATAAACCGACTGATGAGATAGCGCTTTTCAACCCCTCCGTCACTACGTGCCACCTCCCCTATATGGCTAACGCCACACCCCGCAATGCTACGGGGCACGGCAAGGGGAGGAGTTTAAAGGTGAACTGCCCCAAAAAGCTGGACAAGCTCCACCTAACCGAAAGTGTTTCATCTTATAGTTAGTATCGGATTACTTTGCCCGTTACCCGCCGTTTTCCTTTTGGCTTCACCGCCCGATAAAGGCGGAAAGAAATACATGGAAAAGTTGAGATGTATTCTTTCTTTTCCCCTCGGTAGCGAAAACAAAATGGTGTGCCTGATTTGGAGAATTCGGAGAAGAGTATTACCTTTGCATTCGAATTTTTATTCAGTTATTCGTATGATTCAACAGGGCAAGCATATTTGTTTCGGTGTAAGGCGCAGGGGAGTACGTGCGCTTTCGATCGTGCATGTCCATTGGTTCAGTGGCTTTATTTGACTGCCAATCGATTTTTAGGGGGATAATTTATAAAATCTCGTTTTCTTTTCCCCTTTTGCGGGCGAAAGCCCTATCCGGTTATTTTCATTCGTATAAACGTAGCTCGGATACGACGATGGAGTCGTTGTAGTCTGTGGCATAAAAGACAGTCAAATTATGTTTCGTATTTTGATCCTTTTGGTTTTGGGTGTTGGCGTAGGATATATGTTGCGCGGACGTTCTTTCGTCGGCGTGACGAAATGGAGCATACAGATTACCGTTTGTGTCCTGTTATTTGTGTTCGGGGTGTCGATAGGGTCCGATCGTAATCTCGTAGATAATTTTTACAATTTCGGTTGGCAAGCGGCTGTAATTGCTTGCCTCGGTGTGCTTGGGAGTATTGTGGCCGCTCGTGTAGCTCAACGTTTGTTTTTTAAGAAAGGAGGTGAATCATGAAAGGGAATTTGATGATTTTGGTTTGTTTCCTTGCTGGGGTATTTGTAGGGTTGGGCGATTTCGCTCCGGAGTGGTTGCTCGGTCATGATTTGCCTATAATTATTCTTTCGCTGTTGATTGTACAAGTGGGAATTAGTTTAGGTTCGAACAACGATTTACGCGGATTATTCCATTCGCTTAATCCCCGCATGTCTCTTTTGCCTGTTTTTACTATCGGTGGCACACTTTTATTTTCGGCCATAGGTGTTTTTTTGCTGCATGGGCGTGATTTGAACGATTGTTTGACGATCGGCAGCGGTTTCGGGTATTACTCGTTATCGTCGGTGTTGATAGCCGATATTAAAAGTGCCACTCTCGGTCCGCAAGGAGCTGCCGAGTTGGCGACTATCGCTTTGCTCGCCAATGTCATACGCGAGATGATCGCTTTGTTCGGTACACCCGTTCTCGCTCGTTGGGGTGGGAGGTTGGTTCCTATTTCGGTAGCGGGTATCAATTCGATGGACGTGTGCCTTCCCATGATCGTGCGAAGTTCGTATAAGGGAGAAGAACTTATACCGATAGCTATTTTACATGGCATAGCACTCGAAGTAAGCGTGCCGTTTCTTATTAATGCATTCTGTTGAGCGGTCTGTTTAAAGTTCGGTTATGCCATAAAAAAGAACGTATCTCGATCATACATTTGTCGAAAAATACGAGACGATGGTAGAAGAACCTTTTGTAAACTTGCGCACGGCGATAGAATCGACCCGCCAAGCCGTACTGCTCAAATACTATAACGAGCTGTTGGAGCTCGATCCCAAGACTCAACCGAAACAGATCACGGCGGTAACCCGCTGTGTCGATACGCTCGAACGGCACAGTCGGGAACAGGAAGAGCAACAAACCGACAACGACATCGACAAAATGATAGCCGAGGGACGTTTGCCGGGGGAATATGTGCAGCGTTACCGATGGTGTAAACGCGCGGCATACTATTTTTCGTCTATTGTCAGTGCCATTGACGAGACCGATGCATATGATTTGCCCGAGGGTGAAAAGCATCCTTATGAAGAATTTGCCAGTCGTTTTTGGGAAGAGGTCGCTCGTCGTTATTGGGCTGCCAAAGATGAGGTGAAAAAGGATATGGAGGAAAAACGCAAACAATGGAAGCAGGGGCGATTGGCGAAATGCAGCCGTCGCAAGAAGACCGGCAAATCGCTCCGGTTGCCCAAAGTTCTTCCTGCGCCGCCTACACCTCCGCCTCCTTCTCCCAAAGGATATTTCCCGCATCTGCCCGTTTCGCCGCAGCCCGCAACGGCATGGTGCATGGGATAGGAAAGAGGTTCTTCTAAACCCTTTAAAAATTTCTAAGCGATTCTTCTTAACCCCTCTCCTCAGAAACTGTCGTTTCTTCTGTGTCTCCCCCCTATACTCTACTAACGTAACAGGGGAGAAGGAGAAATACCCGCAAAGCAAAGAAAAATTAAAACAGCAGCAGAACGATGTTGTCGAAAGATTTCCACCCTCCTCCCCTGCTGTGCCCTGTAATGCTGCGGGACATGGCAGGGGAGAAAGGGATATGTCCGGTATAAACAGACTGATATGATGTTGTTTTCAACCCCTCCGTCCTTACGGACACCTCCCCTATCGCACATTCGTGCGCAGAGGAGGAGTACAACACATTTCTTAGCTTTT
>NZ_JAIJHU010000023.1:0-43172 GCF_022723415.1 Barnesiella sp.
CTGTAAGAATTCTTACAGGCTTTGTGCGGACGACGGGACTCGAACCCACACGTCGCAAGACACTAGATCCTAAGTCTAGCGCGGCTACCAATTACGCCACGTCCGCAAACGACGGTGCAAATATACGAGAAGTTTACAAACTATACAATTATTAAGACACAAAGTTTATCGGGTGAAAAACAAATCTTTCATCAAGAGCCTGTTATGTAAGAGATTGCCCGATCGAGTATGGTATCGTGACCTTTCGATGCCTGTTCGGAATCCATATCCATCTTAAAACCCTCGGTCGGCTCAACACCGAACTCTGTATGTTGCCGTTCTATATCATATATCGGGGAAGCCGAAAACCGAATGCTCCAACCGTTAGGAAGTTCCGACGAAAAAGGCAATCCACTACCGCCCCCCGTACAATCGCCTATGACAATAACATTTGGCAGAGCTTTCATCACCGATACAAAATTATTCCCCGCACTAAATGTACCTCGATTGGCCAATACAACGACCGGCTTTTGATAACGAATCCGGCTCGACGGAGAATATTCTATTGGATAAAGCTCAGAGAAGTCCTGATGCCCGAATCCCGTTTTATGGGAAATATAACCGACGACCGTCTTTCGGTTAATAAACCGAGACACCAAAGTCTCGACATTCGACAAAGACCCGCCGCCATTGCTGCGCACATCGATAATCAATCCCGTAGAAGTCGATAAATAGGCCAATATCTGGTCGAGGTTACCATCGCCTATGGTACTAGAAAAACTGCCGTAGTACATATATCCTACATTTTGAGGCAATATCTTATATTTTATACCACTGGTATACCGATAGTCGAAATTAAGATAATACTCATCTATTATACGTTCGTCGTAATTCGTGGGAGAACCATACAACCAATCCCAATACCGCGAGGTATCATGTGCGGCGATAAGATTCACATGGCCGTCTTTCAACTCCATGAGCATATCGTTACAGACACTGAACAACTCCTCCGATGTCATTCTCGATGTCAGCTTCTTCCGATATTTGGTTCGTATTTGCGTCCAATCTATATTCTTATACTCAAAAAAACAGTATCGTTCATCGAGAATAGTCCACAAAGCATCGAAATTACCATAAGGATCATCTTCGAACACTTCCACTTTATGGCAAGACGGAAACATGAAAACCGATAAAATCGAAACCAACAGTCCTATTTTTGAAAACCTATGCATCATATCCTATCTCCCATTAATAATAAACCGAAACTATCCGACGATCCGAAGGAGCCGCACGAAATATCTCGCCGGAAATTCCCAACACAAATGTATGAGTCAATACTTGCGTATCTATACTATTGATATGCGTCGTACGCATTACTTGACGATACCCCAGACGTAATGCCCGCTTTCCCACATGAAGATCGACCGAAATATAATTCCGCACATCGACCCGGTTATGCCATGCTCCGAAATGGACGATCCCGCTACAATTCCCTATACCGAACATCTCATAATAGGACTGTCCGAATTCAGGAGAGAAAAAAGTACCGATTACCGGTAATGAAACCTGATAGCGAAGAGTTACCGGCAATCGTGATATATAAAAATGATACGAAGCCATAGCGGTAGCACCCAAGTCGATGGCAGCTTTCGCCGTTGCCGGATTATTGGAATTACGCAAATTATACAATCCCCCCAACGTAAGTGAAGCCTCTCCACCCCCAGACACATACAGTCTATCGAGCAACTGCCATCTCCTTAACATCGCAAACGAATAGTCCAAATAAAACGATAACATAGAGCCGCTCCCCGATTGATTAGTCATCGAGGCGAATGAACCGGAAACATTGTGGCGGGTAAACCACTTTTCCGGGGCAAAACTAACCGCCCGAAGGCGTTCGTACCCCAAAGCCACATCTAATCCCCAATAACGGATAGGTGTCAAATAGGTATCCAAAGCACTTTGCCTTCCGAGTTCGACCGTAAATACAGACGTGACCGGGCGTAACGGCTTCTCCGAATCTTTTTCCTGTGCCGATACGCATAAAGGAGAAAATATCGAAAAAGTAATACCCATTAAAATGGCACGTAAAATCGCCTTACATTTCGTCATAATTAAAACAAAGTCATTTGTCCCGAAGCACTATCTTCCGGTTTATCGACATTACTATCCATAAGAGTATCCGTTTCGACACTACTGTCATCTTCAACGACAGAATCGTCTTCTTGCCTCAACGGTTCCAATTCGTTAATGGTCGCGACAGAATAATTCGTAAGCCGTTTCCCCTTCGCTTTAAAGCCTTTCACTGCGATAAATTCGGCTGCATCCACAACCATAGGTTCTCGGAAAGAGTCCCCCTCTCCGAATGCGACTTCAATACGGGGATAAGCCGTATCGGTAATCAACAACAAACGGGAATCTGGATTATCTCCCAAGAAACTTTGTTTACGGCTACCCGCTTCAAAAACAAATCGTTTCAAATAGGGATAACCTTGCGCCGCATCATACAAAGCTACTGTCCAAACTTTATCGGGATCAAATTTCTCTATCCGTAAAATATTGGGGTCATAATGATTCGTGGCATCCGATGTCGTCGTGCAAAACTCGCCATTCTCCAAAACGACAAGCACTTGATCGTCTCCATGAAATTCGCCCAAATATTCTCCTCGTCCATCATAATTCAAGCGGAGAACATCTCGATCAAACCAAACCTTGCGTCCACCCAATGTAGATCCGCCCCGTTCCTTCAAAGAAATACGATGAATCTCATTTTTAGTAAGAATATTTCCCATAGATTGACGGCCCTTAATGGCTATTTCACTGAAATCGCGGTCGACAAACAGAGTTTTCATGCGAGGCTTCGGGACAAAAGTCACCCGCAAAACCTCGGCTTCTCCATTGGGATTCGCTGTAAACCAAACGACCCTCGACCCCGGTTTGCCCTGCGTAAGATCATATTCCTTATCCCGAGTCACACCGGTCACAGCAAAACGTTTCATATAATGCAATCCCGCCTTTCCGTCCCGATAAACCGCATTGTATATCGTACGTTTATCATTCTTCTTAAATACGGCAATATGTAAAAGATTTTTCCCTACGAACATTTTCTCACTCACCTTCACTACCTTATATTTTCCATCTCGATAGAAAAGAATAATATCGTCTATATCGGAGCAGTTACAAACGAACTCGTCTTTCTTCAACGATGTACCGATGAACCCCTCTTCTTTATTGATATAGAGTTTTTCATTCGCCTCGACCACTTTGGTAGCCTCGATGGTATCGAAACTACGAACTTCTGTCAATCGGGGATAACGACTGCCGTATTTTTCTTTCAAAGAGTCGTACCACTTGATTGTATAATCGACCAAATGGTCTATATCATAATCGATTTGAGCGATTTGCTCTTTTTTAGCAGCGATCAACTCATCGGCCTTCTCTGAATTAAATTTAAGGATACGAGCCATCTTTATTTCCATCAACTTCAATATATCGTCGGAAGTCACCTCCCGGATAAAAGAAGGCTTGAACGGTTCCAAACGCTTGTCTACATGCGCGATAGCCTCGTCCATAGAACGGCTTTCCTCAAATTCCTTATCCTTATAAATGCGTTTCTCTATAAATATTTTTTCTAATGATGCAAAATGCAAAATCTCTTGCGCTTCACCCTTCTGTATAAGTAGTTCCTTATGCAGCAATTCTTTCGTGTTTTCGACACTGATACGCAACAAATCGCTCACGGTCATGAAGTGAGGTTTATCCTCATTGATGACACAACAGTTGGGTGAAATGCTCACTTCACAATCGGTAAAGGCATACAAAGCATCAATAGCCTTATCAGAAGAAGTGCCCGGTATGAGATGAACCAATATCTCGGCATGCTGGGCTGTATTATCATCGACCTTTCGTATTTTTATCTTTCCCTTGTCCTGGGCTTTAAGAATAGATTCTATCAGTGTCGATGTTGTCTTGCTATAAGGAATTTCTACGATAGAAAGCGTACGATTATCGATCTTCTCGATTTTAGCACGTACTTTCACGCTGCCGCCTCGTTCCCCATCGTTATATTTAGAGACATCTATAAATCCACCTGTCTGAAAATCGGGGTACAAATGAAACTCCTCGCCCCGCAGATAATCCACAGCCGCTTGTAATATCTCATTAAAATTATGAGGTAATATCTTCGAAGCCAACCCCACAGCGATACCCTCGACGCCCTGTGCCAACAACAAAGGGAATTTGACAGGAAGAGTCACCGGCTCTTTTTTACGACCGTCATAAGACAACTTCCATTCGGTAGTCTTCGGATTAAATACGACATCTAAGGCAAACTTGGATAAGCGAGCTTCTATATAACGAGGAGCAGCGGCAGAATCGCCCGTAAGTATATTTCCCCAATTTCCCTGACATTCTATCAACAAATCCTTTTGGCCTAACTGCACCAATGCATCACCTATGGAAGCATCGCCATGAGGGTGGAACTGCATAGTATGTCCCACAACATTGGCGACCTTGTTGAAACGCCCGTCATCGAGCAATTTCATCGCATGGAGAATACGCCTTTGTACCGGTTTCAGACCATCGGCCAAATGAGGAACCGCCCGTTCAAGTATCACGTAAGAAGCATAATCGAGAAACCAGTTCTGAAACATTCCCGAAAGTTGGAATTTAATATCCGGCTTATCCGATACGGGTACTTTGTAAGCCGAATGAGACTCCGCTGAAACTTCGGATTCAGCGGAACGATCTTGGGGCATATCTTCTTGCGGTGTCGTTATTTCGTCGCTCATAGAGTGTATTTGGATTTATAAACGGGAAAAGCACACACAAAAGTGTGACTCTTTTTAATTTTTAAATACTCGTGTAACTACATTCCCCTGCAAAAATACAAATTTAATCGAAAAAAATCATTTACTTTGTGCTCTAAAATCGTCTGATTTAAGAAAGTAATCGGCTCGAAAATAATAAAGGTAAAAACAAGATAGCAACATAACATACAAAAGAAATGGCACAGGAAGACGTTTTTAAGAAATTGGTATCCCATTGCAAAGAATATGGATTTGTATTCCCTTCAAGTGAAATATACGATGGATTGGCTGCCGTATATGACTATGGACAAATGGGTGTCGAATTGAAAAACAACATAAAAAAATATTGGTGGGACAGTATGGTCCTACTGCACGAAAACATCGTGGGTATCGACTCCGCCATCTTTATGCATCCGACTATTTGGAAAGCATCCGGGCACGTAGATGCATTCAACGATCCGTTAATCGACAACAAAGATTCTAAAAAACGTTACCGAGCAGACGTGCTTATCGAAGATTGTATCGCCAAAATGGACGAAAAAATCGAGAAGGAGGTCGAGAAAGCCGCAAAACGATTCGGAGATTCTTTCGATGAAAAACTTTTCAGAGAGACCAATCCAAGAGTTTTGGAACACAAAGCCAAACGAGATGAGCTGCACGCTCGTTATGCCCAAGCAATGAACGATGTAGATTTGAACGAATTGCGTCAAATCATACTCGATTACGAAATAGTTTGCCCCATTAGCGGGACCAAAAACTGGACCGATGTACGTCAATTCAATCTGATGTTCTCGACCGAAATGGGCTCTACCGCAGATGGTTCGATGAAAGTCTATTTACGTCCCGAAACAGCACAAGGAATCTTCGTGAACTTCCTGAATGTTCAAAAGACCGGTCGCATGCGTATTCCGTTCGGAATCGCCCAAATCGGGAAAGCGTTCCGTAACGAAATCGTAGCTCGTCAGTTTATTTTCCGCATGCGGGAATTCGAACAAATGGAAATGCAATTTTTCGTACGTCCGGGAGAGGAATTAAAATGGTTCGCCAAATGGAAAGAAACCCGTCTGAAATGGCATAAGGCTTTGGGATTGGGAGACCAAAAATACAGATTCCACGATCATGAAAAATTAGCGCACTATGCCAATGCCGCTACCGATATAGAATTTGAAATGCCTTTCGGGTTCAAGGAAGTGGAAGGTATCCATTCAAGAACAAATTTCGACTTAGGCAATCACGAAAAATTCTCCGGAAAAAAAATACAATACTTCGATCCGGAGTTAGGAGAATCCTATACACCGTACGTTATAGAAACCTCTATCGGTGTAGATCGCATGTTCCTGAGTATTATGGCTGCCGCTTATTGTGAAGAGACACTGGAAGGAGGAGATAGTCGCGTAGTGTTGCGATTACCGGCAGCGCTCGCCCCTGTAAAAGTTGCAGTAATGCCTTTGGTTCGCAAAGACGGCCTACCCGAAAAGGCACGTGAAATTATCGACAATTTGCGTTTCGATTTCAAATGTCAATACGACGAAAAGGATTCTATCGGGAAACGTTATCGCCGCCAAGATGCCATCGGCACACCGTTCTGTGTAACGGTAGACCATCAGACTCTCGAAGACAATACGGTCACCATACGTTTCCGAGATTCGATGGAACAGCAACGGGTGGCCATAGACCAGCTCCAAAACATAATTGGAGAACAGGTTAGCCTGAAAACATTATTAAAGAAAATTGTAGAATAAATTATTCCTATCCAAATATGAAATACTTCGTTCGAGCCATTTTAGCAACGATCATAGCGGCACTACTTTCTTCATGCAGTTACAACAGCATGGTCGAAGCCGATGAGAACATAAACGCCCAATGGGCAAAAGTAGAGAATCAATATCAACGTCGCGCCGATTTGGTTCCCAATTTGGTCAATACGGTTAAAGGATATGCAGCGCACGAAAGCGAAACGCTCGAAGCTGTAATCGCAGCCCGATCGAAAGCGACCCAAATTACCGTAGATCCGGCGAACTTGACAGAAGAGAATTTACAAAAATACCAAGAAGCACAGGGGGAATTGTCGAGTGCTTTGGGAAAATTGTTGGCAATCACCGAGAACTATCCCGATTTGAAGGCCAATCAAAATTTCTTGGAATTACAAGCTCAGCTCGAAGGAACTGAAAACCGCATTGCGACAGAACGCTCTCGCTACACGGACGCAGTGAATGCCTATAACAAAAAAATCCGTAAATTCCCTGCTTTGATTACGGCAAAGATTTTCGGATTCGACGCAAAACCTCAATTCAAAGCCGAAGCGAGTGCTGCGCAAGCTCCCACCGTGGAATTTTAATGAATAGCAATATACAATGAAAAAGTTACCTATTTTTTTACTTATCTGCCTTTTGATAGGCATTGTCGCCTGCAAGGAGACAGAAGACTATTGGACGCAGTACGAGCAATGGCGAGAGACCAACGAATCATGGTTCATCGAACAACTTGGAGCCAAAGATGAAAAAGGAAATCCCATTTACACCAAAGTAGTCCCAAGCTGGGACCACAGTATTTATGTATTGATGAAATACTACAACGATACGAGCCTCAACCGAGATGCCCAATCGCCTTACCAAACCAGTACGGTAGATGTGATATACAAGGGTATGTTGTATGACGGAACTCCTTTCGATTCTTCTTATCTGAGAACCGACAGTATTTATCGTACACAGGTAAAACAAAACATCAAAGGTTGGATCATAGCTCTCGAACAAATGAAGGTGGGAGACAGTTGCCGTGTGATTATTCCTCAAACATTAGGATACGGAGCTCAATATATGTCGTCTCTGATCCTTCCCTACACGACTTTGGTATTCGACATGAAATTAGTCGATATTCCCGGGTTAGATAAACCGGTGACCGAATAAAAGCATTCTCTTTCCTATTATTATAAATGAGACGGCTGTTTTTCTAACAGCCGTCTCATTTTACAATATGGTTCAAGATAAAAAATCGAGGCCACTTTCCCTCTGCTCTCTTTTCACTATCTTTGTAGAATATAGGATACGGTTCGGCAGAGTCAAGTCGGAAATGTAAATTCCGCTTGCCTTTGCACTCACCTTTCACTATATTTGAGTTGAAGCTCGAAGATACTTTCGCTCGGCTGAATAAAATTAAAGCGAGCTTTGTTTTGCTCCGCTCTCGCTTATTCGTATATTTGTAGGACATAGGAACAGTTCAGTAGAGCCAAGCCGGAAATGTAAATTTCGCTTGCCTTTGCACTCACCTTTCGCTATATTTGTATGTAAATATGAAAATAAGCTGCACATCGCCAGAATTTCTTTTCTCGAATTGCACTATTTTTGTAAAGCAAATGTAACACAAAGGAAACATGAATGACGTTTCTTTGTTTCAATAAATAGGAATCTTCATACTTTTAAAAATCTACGAAAATGATATACATCGAAAAAGAACTCGACGATCTGAAAAAAGAAGTCCTCGAAATGTGGGACTTGGTTAATTCTCAGCTGAACCGTGCAGGAGAAGCCCTTTTGTCTATGGACAAAGAGCTGGCGCACGAGGTAACCTACCGGGAAAAAAGAGTGAACGCATTCGAGCTGAAAATAGACAGCGATTGCGAAGACATCATCGGATTATACAACCCCGTAGCTTTGGATTTGCGCTTTACATTGGCCATGATGAAGACAAGCAATAACCTCGAACGCATAGCAGACTTTTGCGATGGAATAGCCCGATTCGTTATCGACTATCCCGAAGTAAACATTGAATCGGAACTATTCGAAAAAACGGGTATTAAAGAAATGCTCGACATTGTCAAAGCCATGATGTTGCAAGCCGAAAATGCTCTTATCGAAGAAAAATCGTCCGAAGCGATAGCCGTCTTCAACAAAGACAACCGGGTGGACGAACTGAATCACGCCGCAGTCCCCATCATCGCCGAATATTTACAACAGTTCCCCGAAAGAGCCATAGAGTGCCTTAATCTCATCAGCATTATCCGACGACTCGAACGCATTGGCGACCACTGCAACAATATAGCCGAAGAAATCGTATTTTACTTGGACGCAAAAATATTGAAGCACGCCGGAAAACGTTCTTAATCACATTACGGGAAGGAGAAAGGTCTGACAAAATAAAATGTTTTTATCATCTTTTACAGTAAAAAAGCGGGTTACTGTCAGAAGAAAATAATATCTTTGTTTAGGTAAAAACAGAGACGTAATTTTTTTGTTAGCCGACAAGGTAATGACAGCCGTTTCTTTTACCAGAAGCCACAAGAAACTTCGAGAACATAATTAAAAAGATGAAACATTTTATCATAGCTATCATACTTTTCTTCGGTATCTCCTCCATGCATATCTATTCTGCTGAGACAGCCACAGTAGAAATTCCCGATATGGAGAAAATAGAAAATGCCGTCCGAGATAGCCGCTCGCCCTATTATTATCCCGACCTAATGAAAAAATACCTCGGCAACGACACGACAATGACGTTGCAGGATTTCAGACATTTATACTTGGGATATGCCAGCCAAGAAGATTACAATCCCTATCGCACAGTCGAGATTCCCGAAAGGATAGAAAAACTTTATGCTCAGACCGTTCATACCGAATCGGAATGTGATTCGCTTATCCAATACGCGCGAATCGCCTTATCCGATATACCTTTCGATTTACGACAAATAAATTTCTTGATCTACGGACTTCGACAAAAAGGAGAGACAGAAGAAGCCAACCTATGGGAATACCGACTGAAAGGTATCATACAAGCCATACTTTCGACCGGCGACGGAAAAGCGCCCGAAACAGCTTGGTTTGTCATTTATCCTGCCGACGAATATAATATCGTAAATCGACAAGGATTTACCGCTACGGAATTTACATTCGTCGAGCCTTATTTCGATTACATATCGATAGAGAAGAACCCTCTTAAAATCGAAGGGTTCTATTTCAATGTAAAAAAACTGCTCAAAGAATACAACCGTAAATTCTACGAGCGTTAATCTAACCCTATTCGAATTATACTAATCATTTAATCATATAAAACCATTATGGAAATAAAACCCGGTAAATTTGTAGTTCTGACCTACGACCTGTACGCAGGCGCAGGCGAACCGGAAGAAACATTAATGATGCGCGCTACCGACGAAATGCCCGACCAATTCGTGTTCGGAGTGGACCAAAATATTCTTCCTTCCATGTTAAAACGGCTCGAAGGATTAAAACAAGGCGACAAATTCGATTTTGTACTTTCTTGTGAAGAGGCCTTCGGAGAACGCAACGAAGAACACGTCATGGAGTTAGACAAGGAGATTTTCATGGTAGACGGAAAATTTGACGACCAAACCGTATTCGAAGGAAATACCGTGCCGATGATGACATCGGAGGGCTACCGTATAAACGGCTCCGTACTAAAAGTTACAGACGACAAAGTTTTGATGGATTTCAATCACCCGTTAGCCGGTGAAAATCTGCATTACGTAGGTACGGTCAAGCTCGTACGCGATGCCACGGAAGAGGAACTTCACCCCCGCCATAGTTGCGGTTGTGGTTGCGGTCACGATCATGGCAGTTGCGGTGACGGCTGTGGAGATTGCTGCGACGGTTGTCATTAAATAAAAACAAACAGACACATAAGAGCGAGGGCGGGTGCATGGCTGCGACCCGCCCTCATCGTTTCCTACTAATAAGCTAATATCCGATTATCAACATAACCCCGACAGCGATTATCACAGAAAACAGGAGATAAAGGACCGAAGCCCACAGTGTGCGCCCCAACGTTTTCCAAAACTTATCGGGGAAAAACGAATACGCCGCCCAATAAGTGGGGAGCAAGCAAAGAACCATCGAAGTCCACCCATACACCGTATAATACGAGGCGTCCAACACCCACCCGATAGGCGTTAACACCAACGAAAGCAAAATATACAACACCGACAGGTAACAACAACCCAGCAGATACTCTACCCAATTGTACCGCGCAGCACCGGCCTTGCGGAAGGCAATCTTGACAGCCAACACCATGAACGGAACCGTGACGATAGTGAGTAAAGTATAGTGCTCGACAATCCAATTGTGAGTAGCCGATCCCTCGATAGTCGAAATAGTCCCGGCCCCACCCTCGATATGTCCGAAGAAAAGAAGGATTACACACCATACCGCCAGTAACGGGATAGGAGCCATATAGCCTTTGCGACGTCCGGCGAAGTAATCACTTATCAGCCGATCGGGGTGGACGACCAACGTGCGCGTTGTCTTAACAAAGGTATTGTCGACATGAAAAATACCATGCAGAATATTGTCCCACACACTCCTCCAAGTCAATCGCTCCACCGTGGATTTTTGACCGCAATGGTTACAAAAGTTACCTTCAAATTCGGTTCCGCAGTTTTTGCAAATCATCTCCTTCTCGTCATTAAAAATCGGGAGACAAAGATACATCGTCACGCACTTCTCGCCAACAAACAACAGCCCGAATTTTCAAAAATAGTTCGTCGGGCGGTGTGGCCGGCGGTTACAGGCCAACCGGATATCGCTCTTCACGGCCGACATCGCCCCCTTGTATTGCAACTGACGGCGAGCGCTCTCTTCGGGTTGTTTCGTAGCAAACCATTGATTCAAAACATGATGTACTATCGCCCGTTCGAGCTGATGACAAATTGATTCATCGAGCGCCAACGGGCGTTGCCGAGACAAAAGAACGGCAAAAACAAGTGCTGTTTCGGTGGAAACAGACTCATCGGATAAATAGGCAGACAAAGACCGCATCATTTCGTCTCGGGCATCGGCAAGCCAACGGGAAAGAAATGGTTTATCATCTTCGGAAAAAATTATAGAACGACTCCACCCCGACTTCAAATCAGACTGTCCCACTAAACTTTTTGCCACATAGGAACTTTCGGCAATCAACTCACGCAATATCTGTTCTTCTGAGAATGAAAATACGACTGTCTCAAACTCAAACGGATTTTCTACATTTCTTATCTTTTTCATTTCCTTCTTATGATATAAAAAAACAATATGACAATAAAAATCATTAAGACACACCCCGACACTCTATGAGTGTCCATTTCCTTTGAACTACGATGGTTCTGTTCCTTCTCCGAACGAGATTGTAAGGCAGCTGTCTCGTTTAACGAATCAGAAACGGCAGTCTCGTTCCGAGCGACAACTTTTTTCGATTGTTTCAAACGAGTAATCGAAATGGAAGGATTGACAGTTTTGTCCTGCATGGAATCGAATACATCTACATGTGTCCATTCCCATTCGGTAAGCCCCGACCATTCATTCCGACACAGCGAATCAATGACGACATGTAAATCGCGATCAATAGAATGCACGCGATTTTCCCGAGCCTCACCGATTGTCTGACGAGACGTATGACAAGCCCAAACAAAAACCGGAAAAACAATACACAAAATATAAGGAAACCTTTTCACGATACACCTCCTTTTTGCATACGGTAAATTGTCAACAGAGCCGACCGCTCGGACAAATAAAAACGAGGAGCTCGTTTTTCAGCCAATATCGTACAAAGCGCATCGTTAAACGGGACTTGGGGACGTCGCCTCAAATAGCTCGCCAACATATTGGCCAAATCGTTGTACATCTCTGTTCTTGTCGATGACACACATCGAGGTGAATAGCCTTTGAAAATTCGTTTCACATTCCGCCTCGCTTCCTCATAACTGATATAGAAACGAGGAGCTATGGAATAAACCACACGCCTGACAATCTGCTCCCGGGGAACATTCACGGCCATTTTTCCCAATGATTTAAGGGCTTCGTTGTATGCCCTAAACAAATCTCGGTCTCTTTCTTCCTTGTAATATAGTTCCATATAATTCTTATTACAAGAAGAGATACAAAAACATGACTTTCTCAAAAGCCACTACGAAACGGGTAACACAAATATATATCCAAATTGGTATAAATACAAATATTTATGGTTATTTTACCACAATATTATATTTTTTTATTTTTTCAGATGTTAATTTAGAGACGAGATGGAGTAGAAAATATGTATTTTTGAGGTGATAAACCAAATAATAAAATGAATTTCAGAACGGCCATAGATTTTCCCGGTAATCCCGGATATATCGACCATCGGCAACAAATTTTGTTGCTGGGATCGTGCTTTGCCGAAAACATAGGCTTATGGCTGCAACAGCGTAAATTCAATGTTGATATAAATCCATTCGGCACATTATACAATCCCCTTTCCATTGCCCAAAGCTGGGAACGAATCGTCGAGGGGAAAGCGATTATTGAAAACGAACTTTTCGCTTTCAATAATCTATGGCACAGTTACGATCACCATTCCCGATTCTCGGGGTGCGACAAAAAGGCCACATTATCGCTCATGAACCGCCGAATCGAAAAGATTCACCGCCAAGTGCCGAATATCGACCGAATAATCATCACATGGGGAACCGCTTATGTATTCCGATTAAAAGAGACGGGTAAAGTTGTCGCCAACTGCCACAAACAACCGGCCTCGATATTCGACCGAGTGCTGTTATCGGTCGATGAAATAGTTTCCCGATGGAGAGACATCATAAAACATATCGAAGACAATCTACCTCAATGTCGTATATTGTTCACCGTGAGTCCCATACGCCACCTTAGCGATGGAGCACACGGCAACCAAATAAGCAAATCGACACTGCTACTGGCAATAAACCGATTGCAACAAGAGTTCGGGATTTGCGATTACTTTCCTTCTTATGAAATCATGATGGACGATCTGAGGGATTATCGTTTCTACGATACCGACATGACGCACCCCTCGAAATCGGCGATCGCTTATATAACCGAAATATTGGAGGAAGCATACCTTTCTCCCGAAAGCAAAGAAATAGCCTCTCAATGGTACAAGATACAAAGAGCTTTGGAGCATCGCCCCCTGATGCCCGATAAAGACGAGTACACTATTTTTTTACAACATACGCTCGACAAGGTCATGAGATTTCAACAAATGTATCCTTACATAAACGTATCGAACGAAATTACAGAATTAAACACAAGAATCAGTCAAATATGAATTACACGATTACCGAAATAGCAACTATCGTCAAGGCACAAAAAAGAGCCTACAAAGACTATACTATCACGGCTCTATTAACCGACAGCCGTTCTCTCACGTTTCCCGAGGAGACTTTGTTTTTCGCATTGGTTACCGAACGAAACGACGGCCACCGTTACATCAAAGATCTCTACCGAAAAGGAGTACGAAATTTCGTGGTAGAACATCGGGTAGCCGATGAAGAGCTTATGCCCGAAGCAAATTTCATCATCGTAAAAAACACATTAGATGCCTTGCAACAATTAGCTGCGGCACATCGAAAAAAATTCGATATACCGGTAATCGGTGTTACGGGAAGCAACGGAAAGACCACAGTCAAAGAGTGGCTTTATCAACTTCTCCAACCAGACTACAATACGGTGCGCTCTCCCCGCAGTTACAACTCTCAAATAGGAGTCCCGTTATCGGTATGGCAAATCGGGTCGAAAACCGAGATGGCTATTTTTGAAGCCGGAATTTCTCAACCCGATGAAATGATTCATTTGGAAGAAATCATCAAACCGACGCTCGGTTTGATAACCAATATCGGAGAAGCCCACCAAGAGGGATTCCAAACCATACAGCAGAAATGCATCGAAAAACTCACTTTGTTGAAAGCCTGTGATTGCATTATTTACGATGGAGACAACGAACTTATCTGCGAATGCGTGGAGAAACTCTGCTTCGGGTGTCGAGAAATTGCTTGGTCCAGAAAAGACCGGGACAAACCGCTGTACATCTCCAAAATAATCAAAGGCAACGATTCTACAAAAATAGAATATACTTACTTGCAATACCACAGTTATATTACTATCCCATTCGTAGAAGATGCTTCCATCGAAAATGCGATTCATTGTCTGGCAGTCATGCTTTACTACAACCGACCGCCCGAAGCGATAACCGACCGCATGAAGCGTTTGACTCCGGTAGCCATGCGTATGGAAGTCAAAGAAGGGATAAACAATTGCCTAATTATAAACGACAGCTATAACTCGGATATCAATTCACTCACCATAGCCCTCGACTTTCAAAATCGAAGGGCAGCAGCCAAAGGTATGCGCCGCACGCTTATACTGTCGGACATTTACCAGACGGGGCTACCCCCGGCCAGCCTATACCGGAAAGTCGCCGATATCATATTGCACAAAGGAATAGAACGCCTCATCGGGATAGGCCCGGTAATCTCGGATAACGCTTACCTTTTCAATCTCGAAAAAGAATTTTATCCGACAACCGAAAGTTTCCTTGCACAACTTGACCCGGCCGACTTTCATAATGAACTGATTCTAATCAAAGGTGCGCGAGAATTCCATTTCGAGCTCATATCCGAAACCTTAGAACTGAAACAGCATGAAACCATACTGGAAATAAATCTCGACGCCATCGTCCACAATTACAACCTATTCAAATCGAAATTACGTCCCGAAACAAAAATCATCTGTATGGTAAAGGCTTTCGGCTACGGAGCCGGTTCTTATGAATTAGCAAAGACCTTACAGGACAGAGGAGCCGATTTCCTTGCAGTAGCCGTTGCCGACGAAGGAGCCGAATTGCGAAAAGCGGGAATAACCATGCCCATCTTGGTGATGAATCCCGAAATGAGCAGTTTCAGAACACTGTTCAGCTATTATCTCGAACCCGAAATATATAGTTTCGAACTGCTGAGAGCGATTATCGCAGAAGGGGAAAAATTAGGTTTAGCGGGCTATCCCGTACACATAAAAATAGATTCAGGCATGCATCGGCTCGGATTCGAAGAAAAGAATATGGAACAAGTCGTGGAAATTCTCAACGACCAAACCGTCGTCATCGCCCGTTCGGTCTTTTCTCATTTCGCAGGAAGCGACGAAAAAAGATTCGACGATTATTCTCATCGTCAAATCGAAACATTCTCCCGTTGTGCCGACTACCTACAACAACACTCCAAGCATAAAATACTGCGACACATACTAAACACGGCGGGAATATTACGCTTCCCCGAATACCAAATGGATATGGTAAGGCTGGGTATAGGATTATACGGAGTCTCCCCTATCGACACACCTTGCGGGCTGGAAACAGTCAGCACATTGAAAACAACTATCCTTCAAATCAAGACACTGTCTGCCGGAGAAACCATAGGGTACGGAAGAAAAGGTGTATTATCTCGCGATTCCCGCATAGCGGCAATTCCCATAGGATATGCCGACGGACTCGACCGCCATCTGGGAAATGGAAAAGGGTGTGTCGTTGTAAACGGAAAACGAGCTGCCATCGTAGGCAATATTTGTATGGACGTATGCATGATCGATGTAACCGATATAGATTGTAAACCGGGTGACCGAGTTGAAATATTCGGAGAACAACTGCCCGTCACCGAAATCGCAGAAAAACTCGATACAATCCCTTATGAAATTCTCACTTCGGTTTCTACCCGGGTGAAGCGAATCTATTACAGAGAATAAATACAGGCGTCTTAGGAAATTATTATACATTCCTTTTTTACAAAATTCCAATCGTTCAAAAAAACAATTTTTCTTTTGCCGATTCAAAAAAATAGAGGCCCTTCGGGGCCTCTATAAACTGAGATAATACTCTCTCATTTTTTAATTTCAATTTCTTCTTTCAGGTCAATTTCATTTCTCTCGGCATCATAAAATTTATATTCGAGATAAGCGAGAGACTGATTAGGAATTACTTTCAGCTGAAAAGTGTATTTACAACGCCACTTCATCTTCAAAGAAAATACACCTTGATTGACATATGCAGCTACAAAAGGATGTACGTGTAATGTGAATTTCTTTATTTTCAACTTATACACCAGATAATGAATCTTCGACTCCAACAGATCGGTAAAAAGTAAGGAAGGAGGAATAGTACCTTTACCATGACAAGTCGGGCAATCTTCACTGGTAATAATATCGAGTGCCGGCCGCACCCGCTGGCGGGTAATCTGCATCAATCCGAATTTACTCAACGGCAAAATATTGTGCCTTGCCCTATCATTAGCCATCAGCTCACGCATGCGGTCATATAGTTTCTGACGGTTCTCGGCTTCGTCCATATCGATGAAATCGATCACGATAATACCGCCCATATCGCGCAACCTCAGTTGCCGTGCTATTTCTTCGGCGGCATTCATATTTACATCAAGGGCATTGCTCTCCTGATCGGAAGAAGCCTTCGAACGATTTCCGCTATTTACATCGATAACATGCAGAGCCTCTGTATGTTCGATAATGACATACGCTCCACTTTTAAAAGAAACGGTTTTTCCTAATGAAGATTTTATTTGCTTGGTAATAGCGAAATTATCAAAAATAGGCAACTCCCCATCGTAAAGTTTAACTATATCTTTTCGATCGGGAGAAATAAGACTCACATAGTTGTATATTTGGTTATATGTCTCCTTATCGTTTACATAAATATTTTCGAAAGAAGGGCTAAATATATCACGCAGTATCCCTACGGTTCTACCCGTTTCCTCATAAACGAGCGACGGAAGCTGAGCCTTTTGCAACTTCACTAACATATCTTCCCAACACCTTACCAACGTTTTAAGTTCGTTATTCAACTCTGCGACCCGTTTCCCTTCGGCAACAGTTCTGACAATCACACCGAAATTGCGGGGTTTAATACTTTGTATGAGCTGCCTAAGGCGCAATTTTTCCTCGTTCGATTTAATCTTTTGCGATACAGATACTTTATCTGAAAAAGGGATTAACACTAAAAAACGACCGGCAAAAGAAATCTCTGCCGTAAGGCGAGGTCCCTTAGACGAAATAGGTTCCTTAGCAATTTGAACCAACACTTCTTGACCCACCTTCAAAGCATCGTTAATCGTACCGTCTTTTTCAATATCGGGCAATAAATCAAATTTAGAAAGAGACAACACTCGTTTGCGATCGGCAAGCGACTGTTTAAGAAACTTTGCACTCGAATTATATTGTGTACCTAAATCGAGATAGTGCAAGAAAGCATCCTTTTCGTAACCTACATCAACAAATGCAGCATTAAGTCCCGGCATCAGCTTTTTGACCCGTCCCAAATAGATATCGCCCACAGAAAACGATATGTTCCGAGCCTCTTTCTGAAGCTCCACCAATCGATTATTCTCGAGCAATGCAATAGAAATCTCTTTGGGTTGTACGTCTACTACAAGTTCGCTGGACATAAATTGTTATTTAGATTACTGATATTCACGCAGCATGTCGGCCTTCTTAAAAAGAACAGGCATCCTGCCAAAAGAGTTTTTAATACTAACCATTTGTTATACAAAATGGTTTCGATAAAGCAGAAAGAACAAATCTAATGACTAAATCGCATTAAATTTGTTCTTCGTGTTCTGTCATTCATTGAGCCGACAGACATTATTTCTTCTTATGTCTGTTTTTTCTCAATCTTTTTTTGCGTTTGTGAGTAGCCATCTTATGGCCTTTTCTTTTTTTTCCACTCGGCATAACGGTATGCTTTTAAAGATTAATACTTATATTTATTGATTTTCTTATTTTACTTCACCCATGAAAGTTTTTGCAGGCTTAAATGCCGGAATGTTGTGGGCCGGAATTATTATCGTAGTATTTTTGGAAATATTGCGAGCCGTTTTCTGTGCTCTTTTCTTTACGATGAAACTACCAAAACCTCTCAGGTACACATTTTCACCTTTTGCCAAAGAGCCCTTTACACTCTCCATAAATTTTTCAACGGTTTCAAGAACAACAGCTTTTTCTATTCCTGTGTTTTTAGAAATTTCGTTTACAATGTCAGCCTTAGTCATTTTGCTATAAATTATAATATTTACGAATAATATTGTTTTTAATTTTTTGGACTGCAAATATATAGCTTTTTACCCATCTAAAAAAGCAAAAACACTTTTTTTTCTCAAATTAAAAGCCTCAATCCATACTGTTTTGCGAGTGCAAATATCGTACTTATTTTTTACTTTTCAGCAACTTATATTATTTTATTCTTATAGGAATGTTCCACTCACCGGTTTAAGACAGCAAGTAAAACCATTTACTCGATCGTTACATCTTAACGAATCTGAAAATAAACCACCTAAATAAAATTAAAAAAAGACTCTTATATAAACAAATTTGTAACATTCCGATTTATTTTCGTATATTCGCCCTTGTAAATCTCTATTCTCACATGGAAATTATAATTATAGTACTTCTTATTTTATGTAACGGAGTACTTTCTATGTCTGAAATTGCACTGGTTTCAGCACGAAAAGTCAAATTAGAAAATAGTGCGAAAAAAGGTAGCAAAGCGGCATTATCAGCCTTAAAACTATCACAAGACCCCGACCGATTTCTTTCAACCGTACAGATAGGTATTACCCTCATCGGAATTTTAACGGGTCTTTACTCTGGCGAAGCCTTAGCCCAAAGCCTTGCAAAACTATTAGCTAAAAGTTCCTTATTAGCTCCTTATGCAGTAGGTTTGGCACAAGCCATCATTGTTATTATAGTTACATATTTAACCCTTATTATCGGCGAATTGGTTCCCAAACGTATCGGTATGATAGCCTCGGAGCGAGTTGCAAAGATAGTATCGAGACCTATGTCGTGGTTATCGTATATCGCATCGCCTTTCGTGTGGATACTCACCAAAAGTACAGCCGGGGTATGCCGTTTCTTAGGGCTTTCATCTCAAAAAGAAGGAATCACCGAAGACGAAATAAAAGCTATCGTTCGAGAAGGTACAGAGGGAGGGTGTGTACAGGAGGTGGAACAAGACATTGTAGAACGAGTTTTTAACTTGGGAGATCGCAATATATCCTCTATCATGACCCACCGGAGCGATTTAATTTGTCTCGATGTACAAGATGACAACACGACCCTGAAATCAAAGATTACCAGTGATCTTCATGCCGTATATCCGCTATGCGAAGACAGCCTCGATAACATTATCGGAATAGTTTCTTTAAAAGATTTATTCGGAAAGATCGATGATAAAAATTTCGATATCAGAGCCGTCGCCTCAACTCCCTATTTCCTGCCGGAAAATATGAGTGTATATACTGCGATGGAAAGGCTCCGCAATGAAAATCAACGCTATGGATTAGTAACCGACGAATTTGGGAGTATTGAAGGAATTGTGACGATAAGCGATATTTTGGGAGCTTTGGTCGGTTCTGTATCATCGGGGCCTTCGGCAGATATTATTATCCGGGAAGATGGCTCTTGTCTCATCGACGGACAATGCTCTTTCTATGATTTTCTGGACCACTACGACATGACGGATCGTTATCAAGAATACAATTACAATACTCTGAGCGGGCTTATCCTCGAATTATTACAGCACATTCCGACCGAAGGAGAAAAGATAGAATGGCTATGCTTCACTTTCGAAATCGTCGACATGGACGGAGCCCGCATCGATAAAGTTCTGGTTCAAAAAAATGAAACGGATAACATAACCTTGTAACATCGATCTCAATGACAAAGACCAAACTAAATATCGAATCTTGGAACCGGAAGGAACACTTCCGGTTCTTTTCTGCTTTTGACGATCCCTTTTTCGGAATAACTACAAACATAGATTTTACTACTATATATCTCGAAGCCAAACGTAATTCTCAATCTTTTTTCCTTTACTCGCTCCATCATATATTGACAAAAGCCAATGAAACAGACGAATTCAAATTAAGAATCGAGGAAGGGAATTCTGTCGTTAAATACGATACCATACACGTATCTCCGACAATAGGAAGAGAAGACGGAACATTCGGTTTTGCTTTTTTCGAATATATCCCCGATCGCAACGAATTCATTCAACAAGCAATTCAAGAGATAACAAGAGTAAAAAACAGTACAGGGTTATCCTTTTCGAAAAATACAGGAAGAGAAGACGTTATCAGATACTCTTCTATTCCGTGGTTATCCTTCTCCGAAATGAAACACGCTGTTTCTTTCAAGAACGGAGATTCGGTCCCTCGCATATCGACAGGAAAACTCATCGACACAAATGGGAAAATGCTTCTTCCCATATCGATCTGTGCCCATCACGGACTCATGGACGGGAAACATATTGCCCAATTCTTAAATAAATTATCCGAACCATAAAGAATCTCTGCTCCCCATAAGTCTTCCAATCCTGTCTTGTTATGATATAGATATACTATTTGTACCGATGGCAGAGACAAACGAAACGAGGTATATCCCCGATGAATTTGTTTTTACCTTCGTTTGTATTATCTTTGCACCCCTAAAAGATTTAGTATAAAACAGGAGAGGATAAATATCCTCCGTGTGCTTGAACACCACGTAAAAAACAAGAATTATGAATCGTTCTTTTTCCCTGCCCTTTTTAATCATGGGCGTCGTCTTTTGTGTCTGCCTCATCTGCTCGAATTTACTCGAAGTAAAGATGATTTCGTTAGGAGGTATTACTGCGACCGCAGGTCTCATCGTTTTCCCCATCTCTTACATTATCAACGATTGTATCGCAGAGGTTTGGGGGTATCGAAAAGCCCGACTCATTATTTGGCTCGGATTCCTGATGAACTTAATGGCTATCATCTTTATACAGATAGCGATTATATTACCATCGGCTCTATTTTGGGACGGACAGAAATCGTTCGAAACCGTATTTTCATCAACACCCCGCATCTTATTAGCAAGTTTCATAGCTTTCCTCGTAGGCTCCTTTTTGAACGCCTATGTCATGAGTAAAATGAAAATATCGAGCAAGGGTAAACACTTTTCATTACGAGCCATTACATCGACCGTAGTGGGCGAAAGTGCCGATTCGCTCTTGTTTTTTCCTATCGCATTCGGTGGAGTAGTCCCTGTAAACGAACTATTGATTCTCATTGTAACACAAGCCTGCCTTAAAACGGCCTATGAAATCGTCATATTGCCGGTAACGATAAGAGTCGTACGATTCGTAAAAAAGATAGACGGCAGCGATGTCTACGACCAGAAAGTTTCATACAACATATTCAAGATAAAAGAACTACAATAATCAACACGACTTATTATGAAATCAGAGACATCACAACTGACCCTGCTGGGACATAAGACCGTGTATAAACAGGATTATGCACCCGAGGTCTTGGAAACATTTATAAACAAACACCCGGAAAACGATTACTGGGTACGATTCAACTGCCCGGAGTTTACCAGTCTGTGCCCGATTACCGGACAACCCGATTTCGCTACCATACAAATCGACTATATTCCCGGAGAACATATGGTAGAAAGCAAGAGTCTGAAACTTTATTTATTCAGTTTCCGTAACCACGGAGCTTTTCATGAAGATTGCGTGAACATCATCATGAAAGACCTCGTTAAGCTCATGAATCCCAAATACATCGAAGTAACAGGTTTCTTCACGCCCCGCGGCGGTATCAGCATATATCCGTATTGTAATTACGGACAACCGGGTACAGAATACGAGCAAATGGCGAAACAGAGATTACAAAACCACCGTTAAACCGGCTCAGACTTCGGTGAACAACTTTCCTTGCCAAGTATCGCGTTCTTTCATTCGCTTCAACAAACGAGCCGTAAACTCATAGTTCTTTATCCCCCAATTCGGAGCGATAAGCAGTTCGGCCGGAGACTGAGAGACAAAACGTTCGATAGCGATGTGCGGAGACAATCGCTCGGCAAAATCGATTGCCAGATCGATATACTCATCGACATCGTACAAATGAAAATCATTCGGATTGCTTTTATATTCGGCAGCCATACGGGTATGGAGAATAAGCTGCAACTGATGCAACTTAATCGTGTCGAGCGGCAACCGGGACATCTTATCGGCATGAGATAAAATCATCTCCCGATTCTCTCCCGGCAATCCCAATATCATGTGAGCCCCCACTGCAATACCCATTTCAGCCGTACGACAAATAGCATCGACCGAAGCGGCAAAATCATGTCCCCGGTTAACCCTACGCAAAGTTTCGTCGCAAGTACTCTCCACGCCATACTCCACCAATACGAATGTATGTCGGGACAAATCCGCAAAATATTCCAACAGTCCGTCGGGCATACAATCGGGGCGAGTACCGACAATAATCCCCACGACACCGGGGTGAAACAACGCCTCCTCATATTTCTGCTTCAAAACGGCAAGCTCTCCATACGTGTTCGTATAAGCCTGAAAATAGGCCAAATAGTGCATTTCAGGATATTTACGGGCAAAAAAAGCTATCCCCTCTTCCAACTGGGAGGTGATACTCTTCCCCGTGTGGCAATAATCAGGACTGAACGTCTGATTGTTGCAATAAGTACAACCACCGACCCCAATACTCCCGTCCCGATTAGGGCAAGTAAACCCTGCATGTAACGATATTTTTTGGACTTTACAATCGAAATGGAGATTCAAAAAATCGGAAAAATCCCGATACCGTTTTTCTCCCGTCGCCATCAATGCCCGAATTGATTATAAAATTCGACTACTGCGATAATTCCTTTTTCATACATTTCGATCAGGAAATTTTCATTCGGCGAATGCGTAGCATCCGATTCTAATCCGAATCCCATTAAGACCGATTTCACACCCAAAACTTTTTCAAAAGTTGCTATAATAGGGATACTTCCTCCACGACGTACCGCCAATGGACGTTTTCCGAACGCCAGCTCATACCCCTTTTCCGCAGCCCGATAAGCCGGCAAATTGATAGGACATACATAGCTTTCACCCCCATGCATCGGGCTCACTTTCACCTTTACGCTGCGAGGAGCGACAGAGTATATGTAATCGATAAACATCTTGGATATTTCCTCATGATTCTGATGGGGAACCAACCGACAAGAAACTTTGGCATAGGCTTTTGACGGCAATACAGTTTTTGCACCTTCGCCCGTGTACCCGCCCCAAATACCGCAAATATCGAACGTAGGACGAATGGCGGTACGCTCCAAAGGTGAATAACCAACCTCTCCCGAAAGAGCCTCCACATCGATCGCCGCTTTATATTTTTCTTCATCATAAGGCACAGCTCCCAACATGGCTCGTTCTTGCGTCGAAACAGTTTCTACTTTGTCATAAAAATGCGGTAAAGTTATACGACCATTTTCATCTACGACACCGGCCAGCATTTTGCAAAGTTCGTTAATGGGATTAGCTACCGTTCCCCCGAAAATTCCCGAATGCAAATCCCGATTAGGACCCGTGACCTCTATCTCCCAATAGGCTAATCCTCGCAATCCGGTCGTGATAGACGGAGTATCCAAACCGACCATACTCGTGTCTGAGACCAGTATCACATCGCATTTCAACAAATCGAGATGTTCCTTACAAAAAGCCTCTACTCCGGGGGAACCGATTTCCTCGCCACCCTCTATCAAAAATTTCACATTACAGCGTAACAAACCCTCTTTGACCGCAATTTCAAAGGCTTTCAACTGGATAAACCCTTGCCCTTTGTCATCGTCGGCCCCCCGAGCCCACAGTTTCCCGTCTTTTACTACCGGCTCGAAAGGCTCGGTATGCCACAGTTCAAGCGGTTCGACAGGCATCACATCATAATGAGCATATACCAGTACCGTAGGGAAACTCCTATCAACTATCTTTTCGGCGAAAACCACAGGCGAGGCCGAGGTAGGCATCACTTCGGCTCTATCGGCTCCGGCTTCCAAAAGCAAATCCCTCCATCGTTCGGCACAAAGCTGCATATCCTTTCTATGTTCAGGCAACGCACTGATAGAAGGAATACGAAGCAACGAAAATAACTCGTTGAAAAAACGCTCTCTATGACTGTCTATATACTTTTTTGTATCCATATTTTTTAATTTATAATTTATGACTTTGTGCCAACAAATAATAATCGAGAATAACCATTGCTGCCATAGCTTCCACCACAGGTACGGCACGGGGCAATACGCAAGGGTCATGACGTCCTTTTGCCCTCAACACGGTCGGGTTTCCTTGCGAATCGACTGTCTCTATATCTTTCAATAAAGTAGCGACCGGCTTGAACGCGACTCTGAAATAAATATCTTCTCCATTGGAAATTCCACCTTGAATCCCACCCGAATGATTGGTTCTCGCTACGATTTTGCCCTGTTGAGTTTCGAATACATCATTCATTTGAGAACCTCTGTATCTCACCCCTCCAAAACCCATACCATATTCAAAGCCTTTTACAGCGTTTATGCTCAACATCGCACTACCCAATGCGGCATGCAGCTTGTCGAACACAGGCTCGCCCAACCCTGCCGGAACATGTCGAACGACACAGGTAACAACACCTCCCACTGTATCGCCTTCTGACTTTACTTTTCCGATATATTCCTCCATTCGTTTTGCCATATCCGCATCGGGACAACGTACCGGATTTTTCTCTATCTCGTCGAAGTCATATCGATTATAATCGCCGGACAAAGACAATTCCCCCACCTGCGAAGTATACGCCCAGACTTCTATGCCCAGCCGAGTTAAAACAAGTTTTGCAAGAGCTCCGGCGACACAGCGAGCTATCGTCTCGCGAGCCGAAGAACGACCACCTCCCCGATGATCCCGTACCCCGTATTTCTGGGTGTATGTATAATCGGCATGCGAAGGGCGGAACACCTCCCGCAAATTATCATAATCCGATGAGTGTTGATTCTCATTATACACAAGAAAACCGATAGGCGTACCGGTTGTCTTCCCTTCGAAAATCCCGGAGAGGAATTCTACCCGATCGTTTTCTTTACGAGAGGTGACAATCGACGATTGCCCGGGACGACGCCTGTTTAACTCTCGCTGTATATACTCCATATCCACAGGAATACCGGCAGGCATACCGTCTACCACCCCACCGATCGCCCTACCATGAGACTCTCCGAATGAAGTAAGCGTAAAGAGATTTCCGAACGTGTTCATCTCGATTATTGTATTAGTTAATTAAACAAAGATAGTACAAACTAAAAGCAAAAACAATACTCGCATGAATTATACCGGTCATTCTATAACTTATAATACAAATATTTATCTTCCATATAGAACCTTAATCCTATGGTTACAAATATAGGTAAGAGAACTAAAAAGCGAACGGCTCCATTTTTGACGATGGTACATTTTCCATAACATCGAACATAATAATCTCAAATACTGTTATTTATTTTCAAAGGAGCCATATACTCCTTTCCTCAAAAAAATAATATAAACAAATATCATATCGATTTTTTCTTTATTTTTGTAAATCAATTTCTAAAACTAAAAAAATGAAGAGCATTAAAATTATGTCTTGTATATTGGCTGCCGGCATGCTATTTACAAGCTGTAACATGTCAAATACCGGAAAAGGAGCCCTTATCGGGGGAGGTAGCGGGGCCGCTGTCGGCGCCGGATTAGGTGCGATTTTCGGAAAAGGCAAAGGAGCTGCTATCGGTGCTGCCGTGGGTGCTGCCGTAGGAACAACGGCAGGAGCCCTTATCGGAAAGAAAATGGACAAAGCGGCCGAACAAGCCAAACAGGTAGAAGGTGCACAAGTCGAGCAAGTTACCGACAACAATGGATTACAAGCTGTAAAAGTGACATTCGACTCGGGAATCCTTTTCTCGACAAGCAGTTCAAACCTCAGTTCATCGGCTAAATCGTCTTTAAGTAAATTCGCTAACGACGTACTGAACCAAAATCGTGATATGGACGTCACTATCTACGGATATACAGATAATCAGGGCTGGAAAAACTCGACAGCAGAACAAAGTTACCAGAAAAATCTGAACTTATCTCAGGAGCGAGCTCAAAGTGTAGCAAGCTATCTGCTGGCATGCGGGGTTTCCACGAACCAGATCAAATCTGTGCAAGGTATGGGCGAAGCCAATCCCATAGCAGACAACTCCACGGCAGCAGGCCGACAAGAAAATCGTCGTGTAGAAATCTATTTGTATGCAAGCCAACAAATGATTCAACAAGCCGAAGCCGGAACCCTTTAAGGAATAACACCATCATAAATCCACTGACAGGTATATTCTGTCAGTGGATTTATAAAATATGAGTCCAACAACTATTTATGTCATTCGATTGTATATACGATATAAAATCAGAATGAGTTTCTCCAAACATTAATTTGACACTAAAAAAGATCCGAATAATGAAAACCGTTTATTTATTTCTTGCAACAGGATTTGAAGAAATAGAAGCTCTCACGATCGTAGATATGTTACGCCGAGCCGAAATCGATATTACAACCGTTTCCATATCGCGAAATCTTCAAGTTGAAGGAGCTCATGGAATAACTGTTACAGCCGATTGTACATGGGTGGAACTATCGACCGAAGATGCAGACTGGTTAATTTTACCCGGAGGAATGCCGGGAACAAAACACTTGGGAGAATGCAAACCGTTGGTTTCTTTATTGCAACGCCAAGCCGCTGCCAACAAGAACATCGCTGCCATTTGTGCCGCTCCGTCGGTTCTGGGTCAGGCAGGATTGCTTAACGGATATAAAGCTACCTGTTATCCCGGATTTGAGCAATTCCTCACTGGCGCAACTGTAACAGGCGACAACGTGACTGTCGACCGAAACATTACCACAGGAAAAGGTCCGGGAGCTGCCATATCGTTCGCCACAGCCATCATCACCCAAATTGCCGGGGAAGAAAAAGCCCGTGAGGTCACGAGCGGCATGTTATTGTAAATCTTCAAAACCATACAGATAAAAAATAGCCCCGGCATTGTCGGGGCTATTTTTGTCATATTACAAATTCAACTATCGAATTATCCCACAATAGACGAAACCATCTTATCCAACGCTTCGGTCAATTTGTCGGCATTCTTTCCGCCGGCTTGTGCGAAATAGGGTTGCCCGCCTCCACCACCTTGTATCAACTTAGCAGCATCCCGAACAATCGCAGAAGCATTCTTCCCATCGGCAACCAAGTCATCGCTCAGCATAACCGTCAATAGAGGTTTATCTTTATCCCGGGTCGCAGCGACAAAAGCCAATCCTTTGGAGACTTCACCCCGAAGTAAAAAGGCGATTCCCTTAACCATATCGGACGGCATCGGACCGATGAAACGGATAAGTTTCACGCCATCTATACTCTCGGCCGATTTAACCATACGATCTTTCAAGACAATCATTTTCTCCTTAACATATTCCTCGGCCTGTTTCCTCAATTCGGCATTTTCATCGATGGCTTTATGAATCGCTTGTAACAAATTGGGAGCATTATTAAACAAGATTCCTATCTCTTTCAACGAATCTTGCAAGGCGTTCATCGTTTCCTCTACCCGAGCTCCTGTTATAGCCTCGATACGACGGATTCCCGCAGCAATCGAACTCTCGGTTATAATTTTTATCATACCGATATTTCCGGTATTGGATACATGAGTACCACCGCACAACTCGACAGAGGATCCAAAACGAATCACCCGGACTTCTTCTCCATACTTTTCACCAAATAGAGCCATCGCTCCCATAGCCTTAGCCTCGGCGATAGGAACATTACGATGTTCATCTAACGGGATAGCTTCACGCACTTTTCGATTGGCTATCATCTCGACTTTTCTCAACTCTTCGTCTGTGACTTTTTGAAAATGAGAAAAATCAAAACGCAACGACTGCGGAGAGACATAAGAACCTTTTTGTTCTACATGAGTTCCTAAAACTTCACGCAGAGCTTCGTGCAAAAGATGAGTCGCCGTGTGATTACATGCAGTCGCCCGACGTGCCTCTTTATCGATAACGGCATGGAATGTAGCGGTCACATCTTCGGGTAATCGCTCGGCTATATGAATACTCAAATTATTTTCCCGCTTGGTCTGTAATATCTCCACGATATCATTTCCAGAAATCAACTTTCCTGTATCGCCTACCTGACCACCCATTTCGGCATAGAAAGGGGTTCTGTCCAAAACAATCTGATAAAACTCGCGAGCTTTTTGTTTTACCTTACGATAGCGCAATATCTCGGCGTCGCACTCGGTCATATCGTATCCCACGAATTCGGGCTCACCCTCTTTCAATACAACCCAGTCGCCCGTTTCTACGGCAGCCGCATTACGAGCCCGTTCCTTTTGTTGTTGCATTTGGGCGTTGAACTCGTCGATATCCACTCCTAACCCTTTTTCTTTCAATATCAACTCGGTCAAATCAAGAGGGAAACCATAAGTGTCGTACAACACGAAAGCATCCCGCCCGCTAATCTCGCTCTTACCAGCAGCCTTTGTATCGGCAGTTACTTTATCGAGCAACTTAATACCGGTTTCGAGAGTACGCAAGAAAGCATCTTCCTCCTCTTTAATTACTTTTCCGATAAGGACCTTTTGAGCCTTCAATTCAGGATAGGCATCTCCCATCGTTTCAATAAGAATGTCCAATAATTTATAAAGGAAAGCCTGCTTCTGACCCAAGAATGTATACCCGTAACGTACAGCCCGACGTAAAATACGACGAATTACATAACCGGCTTTCGCATTCGATGGCAACTGCCCGTCGGTAATAGAAAATGCAATCGTACGTATGTGGTCTGCAATGACACGCATAGCAATATCGACCTTAGGATCGTCGCCATATTTCTTACCGCAAAGACGCCCGATTTCCCCGATAATCGGTTGGAATACATCGGTGTCATAATTAGACGTCTTTCCTTGCAACGCCATACAAAGCCGTTCGAATCCCATACCGGTATCGATTACCCGAGCAGGAAGAGGTTCGAGCGAACCATCGGCTTTACGGTTATATTGCATAAACACAAGGTTCCATATCTCTATCACTTGCGGGTGACTCTGGTTAACCAATTTCAATCCATCGACTTCGGCTCTCTCGGCATCACTCCGCAAATCGATGTGAATCTCAGAACAGGGTCCACAAGGTCCCGTATCTCCCATTTCCCAAAAATTATCATGTCGATTTCCGTTAATTATATGATCTTTGGGCAAATGCGCTTCCCAATACGAGGCAGCCTCGTTATCTCTCTCCAAACCTTCGGACGCATATCCTTCGAATACGGTAGCGTATAATCGGGCCGGATCTATTTTCAATACGTCGACCAAATATTCCCAAGACCAATCGATCGCTTCTTTCTTAAAATAGTCCCCGAACGACCAGTTACCGAGCATCTCGAACATGGTGTGATGATAGGTATCCAGTCCCACCTCTTCCAAATCGTTGTGCTTACCGCTCACTCTCAAACATTTTTGTGAATCCGCGACCCGCTTATATTTTGCCGGAACATTTCCCAAGATAATATCTTTAAACTGGTTCATTCCCGCATTGGTAAACATCAACGTAGGGTCATCTTTAATCACCATCGGAGCCGAAGGCACGATCTGATGGCCTCGTTCTCTGAAAAAATCCTTAAAAGATTCACGAATCTCTTTTGCTGTCAGCATAACAATTTAATTATATTAAGTTCCACGGCTTTCTTTTTCGTTATCGAAATAGAAATCGCCAATACGGTATATTAATATTACCAAAAACAATTTGCAAAAATAGCCCAAATTATTATTTTTGTACCCATGTGCAGATAAAAAAATGCTTAGAAACATATTTTTTTACGGTCTATAAAAGCTTTTGCCAATAAGAATGAGCCGACAAATAATCAATGAGTAAAAAAATATTCTACATATACAATCCTAAAACACTGACATACGAACGGGTATATCCTTCACTTCGCCAGCGCATCATCGTTGTTTTACGCCATTTGTTCGTCGGTAGCATACTAAGTATAGGGGTCATCGTCGCATTTTATTTTTGGTTCGGTTCGCCCAAAGAAGAGCTTCTGAAAATGGAAAACGAGCAAATGCAGACACAATATAAAGTGCTTTCCAAACGAGTCGATGCAGCGCTGGAAGTTCTGAATGATTTACAACAACGAGACGACAACATGTATCGGGTCATTCTGCAAGCCGAGCCTGTAAACGATGAAATCAGGAATAACGGAATATACAATCCCAGCCGGTACGAGAATCTGTTGCAAATGAGCGATGCAGAGCTGGTTGTTTCCACCAGTCAAAAAGTAGACAACCTTGCGAGGCAAGTATATGTACAATGCAATTCCATGAACGAACTCGTCAAACTGGCACAAGGCCAAGAGGAGCGCATAAAACACATTCCGGCCATACAACCCGTTTCTAACAAAGATTTGAAACGAACAGCATCGGGGTATGGTTATCGAATAGATCCGATCTACAAGACCACAAAATTCCATCAGGGAATGGACTTTTCTGCCAATGTGGGAACCCCTGTTTACGTAACCGGGAACGGCCGTGTCATTGAAACCGGCTGGCAACAAGGATTTGGGAACACGGTAGTCATCGATCACGGATATGATTATAAAACCCGATATGCTCACCTCAGTAAAATATTAGTCCGTAAAGGACAAGAAGTCATACGAGGAGAAGAAATAGCCGAAGTAGGCAATACGGGGAAATCCACAGGGCCGCATTTACATTACGAAGTTCTATACAAAGGGAAAGCACAGAATCCTATCAATTACTATTTCTTCGACCTTTCACCCGAAGATTACGACCGCATGACTCAACTTGCCGAAAATCAAGGGCGTGTAATGGATTAAAAACAAATCGTATGAAAGAACCTGTAACAAATAAACAAAAACTATATTACACGATCGGTGAGGTATCGGACATGTTCAATGTAAACCAATCCTTACTCCGATATTGGGAAACAGAGTTTAAAACAATCAATCCTAAACGATCCCCCAAAGGGACTCGTTATTATTCCCAAAAAGATATCGAAGAAATAAAGCTCATTCACTATTTGCTGAAAGAAAGAAAGCTGAAAATAGAAGGAGCGAAACAAGTGTTGAAACACAAAAGAGAAAGTACCGTTCGGTCCCAACAAGTAGTGGAACGACTGAAATCACTGCGTTCCGAACTAATTGCCATTATGGAAGAACTGGAATAGCTTGGCTATTAAGAAGGAAGATATTGACAATTTCAAGAAAGTTTCTTACACTTCTTAAACAAATATGGTACACTATTCACACCGAGGATAAGCCCCAGAATAGCCCCGCAACCATTGGCGAGAAAATCATACCAGTCCGCGCTTCGCCCCATAGACATAGCACCCTGCAACAACTCCATCAAGCCACCCCACACAATAGCCCCGCACACGAGCAAAATCAACTTGGGAGCGGTAAACTTCGATACCCGATATATATCGAAACAGCCTATCCAAACAAGCCCCAAATACATACAACCGTGCACCAGCTTATCGGCTCCTTCGAATAAATAAAACTCCTGACTATGTACCGGATTCTTAGCCAGAGACAAATATGTAATTACAACCAATACTATAATCGTAGGGACAAACGCCAAAAATCTAAAAGGCCTCATATCTATTCACGTAATCTTTACAACAAACAAAAAGGTACAATTATCTCCTTTTTACAGAAATACTTGCTTTTGCAATCCTTTGACAAAGATAAAGTAAGCCAAGAATAAAAACAAATCACCCGATTTCTGCCAAGAATCAATCTACCTGTACCTCCTGTCACAAAGGCCGCATTTTCATTTACGACAAAACCAAATCCATTTGTATTTGGTTATATAATCTATCATTCATTTTTTACAAAAAGGATTACATTTTTATAGAAAAAGGGCTCTATTCCCTTTTTATTAAGCTACTATATGAACAAATAAATTAAAATTTTATACTTTTGTAATTATATCTTGAACTAAAAATGGGAGAACGGGCAAAATTCGCGACCAAGTTAGGAGTAATAGCCACCACGGTAGGATCGGCGGTAGGATTAGGAAATATTTGGAGATTCCCTTATGAAGCCGGAATGAACGGAGGGGGAGCATTCTTAATGATTTACATTCTATGTGTTCTTATATTAGGTGTGCCGGTTATGTGTGCCGAATTCATTATTGGAAGAAAATCCAAATCCGACACGGTAGACGCATTCAAAAAATTAATCCCCGGCAGTCGATGGTACTACATCGGATATATCGGAATATTGGCCTCGATTCTTATTTTAGGATATTATATGGTCATATCGGGTTGGACGCTCGAATATCTTTTTCAAGCAGCCTGTAACAATCTGACCGGAAAAACGGCAGCAGAATTCAAAGCTGAACAAAACGCATTTATCCAGAACGATTTTCGGCCGTTACTATGGATATACATTTTTCTCTTTATCAACTATATCATCATATCTAAGGGTGTACAGAAAGGAATCGAAAAAATGTCCAACATATTGATGCCTATACTGTTCATTATTCTCATCGTTTTTTGTATACGGTCGTTAACACTACCCGAAGCCAACGAAGGACTGAAATTTTTCCTACACCCCGATTTTTCGAAAATCACACCCCAAGTCATCGTACGGGCAATGGGGCAAGCATTCTTCTCTTTAAGTTTAGGTATGGGTATCCTCATCACCTATTCCTCCTACTTCAATAATAAAACTCATCTGATAAAAACAGCCAGCACGGTAGCGATACTCGACACAACCGTTGCTATTTTGGCCGGAGTAATTATATTCCCGGCTGTTTTCTCTTATGGTGTGGATCCTGTCGCCGGTCCCGACCTTGTATTTGTCACCCTCCCCAATGTATTCAATCAAATGCCGGTATCTGCGTTATGGTCTGCATTGTTTTTCTTACTCCTCACTGTGGCAGCTCTTACTTCCACCGTTTCTCTTTTCGAAGTTGCAGTTGCATTTTTTATCAACCACATGCATCTGTCAAGGAAAAAGGCAACCCGGACAATGATGGTCATTGTTGCCATATTAAGCACTATCTGCTCTCTTTCTATCGGTTCATGGAGCCATATACGCATTTTTGAGAAAACCATATTCGATGCCTGTGATTACTTCTCAGCTATCATCTTGTTGCCAGTAGGCGGACTGTTGATAAGTATTTTCATCGGGTGGATACTGAAACGAAATATCTCCCGGGAGGAATTGACTAACCGAAATAAATTGCACGAGCCACTATTCAACGCAATCTTTTTCTGTATCAAATACATAGCTCCAATCATCATCATTTTAATCTTTTTATCAGGATTTGGTATTATCTGATGGCACTTAAAAACGATTCTTTTTTCTCATTATCGAAAAGCGAACGCAGAGCGACTCTGTTATTGATTATCATTCTGTTAATCCTCACAGGAGCTCGCATTGCGCAATACTACTATCATTCACGAGAAAAGGTTGAAGTTACAATGGAATACGAATCATTTCAATCCGAACTGGAAGAATTCAATCGTTCTTTGAACCATCAAAACGAAAAAGCAAAAAATGCCGAACGGCAATCATCTAAAAGTTCCCGTCCTCCTAAAAGTTTAAAACCAGTTCCCCGGGAAGAATAGTGCCAAAGAAGTTTTTTTAAATCCATACCTTACTATTCAACAAAAAGAATTATCTTCGCTTAACATAACAGCAGGCCGGTATGCAATGCCTGTATCGGCAGGTCTTGTTATATGATTTCAAAACGTACAGCACTATGTTCCAGTGGATACAAAAAGAACCGTTGTCTTTGAATCTTGGTGGAGAATTGGTTTCCCTATCGAGACCATTAATCATGGGAATACTCAATATCACCCCCGACTCTTTTTACCCCGGAAGCCGTACTACGGAAGAAGAACAAATCGCCGAGCGACTGCATAAAATGGTGAATGAAGGCGCCGACATCATAGACATAGGAGCCTACTCCTCGCGACCTAATGCCGATGACATCTCACCCGACGAAGAGATGAAACGACTTTCGAAGGGACTCGATATTATCCGCAAACTATATCCCGATGCACGAGTTTCGGTCGATACATTTCGTGCCGATATAGCCGCTCGCTGTGTCCGGGAATACGGAGTACAGATGATCAACGACATATCGGGGGGAGAGCTCGATTCTCAAATGTTCGAAACCATAGCCGAGTTGAAAGTCGCCTATATTTTGATGCACATGAAAGGGACGCCCCAAACCATGATGCAACAAATCCGATACAAGCATATCATTCCCGAAATGCTTTACTATTTCTCAGCACGTATCGCCCGACTCGAAAGCCTCGGTATCAACGATATCATCATCGATCCGGGATTCGGATTCAGCAAATCGGTCGACGACAACTACTTGCTCATGAACCGACTCGACGAATTTACCCGTATAGGCTATCCCTTATTGGTGGGAATATCTCGTAAATCAATGATATATAAACACTTTGGATACACTCCCGAAGAAAGTCTAAACGGAACTACAATCTTAAACACACTGGCTTTATTAGGAGGAGCCGACATTTTGAGAGTGCATGACGTAAAAGAAGCTGTGGAAGCGGTAAAAATAGTTTCAAAAACCATACAATCCGTAAAATAAAATGTTCTCATTCGGCATAAAAGATATTATCGACATACTCATCGTAGCCCTGCTTCTGTACACTCTTTACAAAATGATGAAAGAGTCGGGAACAATAAGCATATTCACCGGCGTATTAGCATTCGTGGGAGTATGGATCGTTGTAACGCAAATTCTCGACATGCGTCTCATCGGGTCTATCATGGACAAATTTATGAGTGTAGGTCTCCTTATACTCGTTATTTTGTTTCAAGACGAAATCAAGCGCTTTCTCGTACAACTCGGGTCGCACAAACGATGGAGATTCTTTTTCAATTTCTTCCTTAAACACAAAGATACCGGAGAAAAGCCCTATATCATGCCCATCGTACATGCCTGTATGAATATGTCCAAGACAAAAACCGGAGCCCTGATAGTCATCGAGCAAGGAGTTTCACTCGATAATTACAAAAATACCGGCGACACGATCAACGCAAATGTAAATGCAAGGCTCATCGAGAATATATTTTTCAAAAATAGTCCTTTACACGACGGAGCCATGATTATCGCCGATGATCGAATAGCCTCGGCAGCTTGCATATTACCGGTCTCGCACAATACGAGAATACCCAAATCGATGGGGCTAAGACATCGGTCGGCATTAGGTATAACCGAAGTAACCGATGCCCTTGCCGTCGTCGTATCGGAAGAAACGGGAAATATCTCTTTGGCTCACAATGGAAAAATAACGACCAAAATCTCAGGGAAGGACCTCGAACGTATGCTGGCACAAGAATCTATTGATTGACTCAAAACATCTGAATCGAAACAAAATCGCTCCACGGAAATCGTTCAGCATAAATCACGCGAGAACAGCTCGGGACATGAAGAATCACTTCCGACAGAATGGACGGATTAAAACCATCGGCCACCGCAGGAGGTATCGGAGCCTCGATATAAATATCTTTCAACCGGAGACAGCCTGTAAAAAGATGATCGCCGATACACGTCACCTCCTTACCGAAAACCACAGTCATAAGAGTCTTGATTTTGCCGAAAGAAAAATTTTCAAATTTCAAATCCCTCCCCACATAAAGTTTTTCCAAAGGACAATTATAAAACAAATTATCTCCCACCTGCAAAGGTTTATTCCCATCGACAAATATCGCCTCTTTCAAAGAAATACAACTCCTGAATGCGTACACTCCTATCGTGTTCACATCACACCCTATCGACACCACCCCCAAAGACTCACATCTATAAAAAGCCAATTCACCTATATCCCGAACTTTATCCGGTATAACAACCGACGACAAATTATAACAACACCCGAATGCTCCTTCTCCGATAGACAATAGATTATCGGGCATTATCACCCTTGTCAATCGAGCACATTTATAAAAAGTATAATCTCCTATCTTATTATCCGAGGCACTATAATTCCCATAATAGGTATTTCCCCCATCTACGATATTTACCCCCGACAAATCCAAAACGGACAAACAACCGCCTGTCTCCTTTCCGTTTGCATCACACCCGCTCATCTCGCGAATGTATCTTAGGTCTGTGCCATTTAATTCCCCTATCAGTGTAAGCTCTACGATTCTGTATTTCAAATGAGACGCTATCAACGACGGTAGTGTACCAGCTTCATTCACACAAATAACCATACTCTTGTTACTGGGCCTTAATCTTCCGATCAACGCCCTTAACGACCACATAACACAGTTCAAATTTTTCATAAATGCAATAAACTCTATAAAAGAACAATTCCCCCAACAATTAAAAATATAAGAAATCGTTTGCCCACCCAATAGAAATACAAACTCAGTATGACAACAACATTATACGCACCCCAAACGTAAATTCGACTCCGTCAAAAAAAACTTTATTCCCTCTTTATAAATAAAACTAAATGCTTCAACACAACACGATCGCTATACTTCTAAGTAATTTTTGTATAGCGTCACAAATATTGGGAATGGTGAGTGCAGAGACAAACGAAAATCTTATCTCCAACTTGACTATGCCGAACCATATCCTATATTCGTATCTGCAAATATAATAAAATCTGTTATAACAGATATGAATCCTATTTGTAATACACAATTTTATATATATTATATAGATTCAGTCGATAATTGATGGTGATTTTCCTTGTATATCCTAATCCCTCTCCTATATCGCTAACGCAACACAGGGGAGAAGGGGTAAATACAATCCCATTCAATTCGCTAAATTAATGTGGCAGAAGATAGCTATCCCCACTTTTCTACTGCCCCATTATATATCGCATTTCTTGAACTTATTAAAACAGTTGAGGCGTAGAAAATATTCTACGCCTCAATACCCTATTTATATTGTAACTATTTTATCGATTAGCCCGTTTACGCTCCGTCTCATCTAAAATAATTTTACGTAAACGCAAATGATGAGGAGTCACCTCCACATATTCGTCTTCTTTTATATATTCGAGAGCTTCTTCCAAACTGAATATAACCGGTGGAACGATACGAGCCTTATCGTCTGCACCAGAAGCTCGCATATTCGTCAGTTTCTTCGACTTGGTAACATTCACCACTATATCGTTATCCTTAGCATTTTCCCCAACAACCTGTCCGGCATAAACTTCTTCCTGAGGGAAAATAAAGAACCGACCTCTATCTTGCAACTTATCGATAGCATAGGCATAGGCCGTACCCGCTTCCATCGCAATTAACGAGCCGTTTGTACGGCGGTCTATATCGCCTTTCCAGGGCTGATATTCCAAAAAGCGGTGAGCCATAATAGCTTCTCCCGCCGAAGCGGTCAGCACGTTGGTTCGCAATCCGATAATACCACGCGAAGGAATATGGAACTCGATGTGTATGCGATCGTTCTGCGTAGTCATTGATACCATCTCACCTTTCCGGCGTGTAACCATATCGATAATCTTGCTGGCATATTCCTCTGGAAGATTGATTGTCAACAACTCCACCGGCTCACATTTCTGCCCGTCAATTTCCTTAATAATTACCTGGGGCTGTCCTACTTGCAACTCATATCCTTCACGTCGCATAGTTTCTATCAAGACCGACAAATGTAACACTCCACGTCCATAAACAGTCCACGCATCATCGGTATCACCCCGCTCCACACGCAAAGCCAGATTTTTATCCAACTCTCTTGTCAAACGATCGGCTATGTGCCTCGAAGTCACATATTTTCCATCTTTACCGAAAAAAGGAGAATCATTAATTGTAAACAACATAGACATGGTAGGCTCATCGATAGCGATTCTCGGTAAGGCCTCCGGTTTGACGACATCGGCTATGGTATCGCCAATTTCGAAATTTTCGATACCAATGAGTGCACAAATATCCCCCGAACCTACCGACTGAACTTTGGCACGTCCCATACCCTCGAAAACATCGAGCTCTTTAATCCGCTGTTTAACGACCGATCCGTCTTTCTTACACAAGGCCACGTCCATACCCTCTTTCAGCTCACCGCGATGAACACGGCCGACAGCAATACGTCCCACATAAGGAGAATAATCGAGCGAAGTAATCAACATCTGGGGTGTACCTTCGAGATACTGCGGTTCGGGTATATACTCGATAATCGCATCGAGCAAAGCGGTTATATTGTCGGTCGGTTTCCTCCAATCTGTCGAAAACCAACCCTGTTTGGCCGAACCGTATATCGTGGGGAAATCAAGTTGTTCTTCGGTTGCATCGAGACTAAACATAAGGTCGAGAACCATCTCTTGGACTTCGTCCGGGCGGCAATTAGGTTTATCCACTTTATTAATGACCACAACCGGTTTCAATCCCATTTCAATAGCCTTCTGCAAAACGAAACGAGTCTGAGGCATAGGGCCCTCGAAAGCATCGACTAACAGCAAACAGCCATCGGCCATGTTGAGTACACGCTCTACCTCCCCACCGAAATCGGCGTGCCCCGGAGTATCGATAACATTGATCTTGTAATCCTTATAACGGATAGAAACATTCTTCGAAAGAATCGTAATTCCTCGCTCCCTTTCCAAATCGTTATTATCCAATATCAACTCCCCGGAATTCTGGTTCTCACGAAAGAGATGCCCGGCCAATAACATTTTATCCACCAACGTAGTTTTACCGTGGTCGACGTGAGCGATAATCGCAATGTTTCTGATTTTTTGCATATAACCTATTTTAACCGCGCAAAGTTACTACATTTTTTTAAAATGGTATATCACTTTCCTTCATTTAGTACTTAGGAGACTTTGCGAGCGCACGGAACAAGCTATAACAACGATGACTTTCTATCTTTGATTTTTAAATAAACATATCTCAAACCCGGCAACAACGGCTTTACAATAGTACTCACCATAAAAAACAGCCGGGGATATCTCCCGATAAATGAAACCAACTTGTCTTTACAAGGTAACATCGGTTGATAAGTTACTAATAATTCTTTTCTATCTTTATATGACAAACGCCACCAATAACGAAGAATATTCATTTTATACATAAAAAAGTGATGTCTCATAATACAATTGGAAACATCTTTATCTTGTTCTTTATAAGCTATTTCCTTAATTCTATCACTTTGTTCGAAAAAGTTTACAATCTTATTCTTTTCACATCTAATTTTTGTTGTCTGAGAATCATACATAATATAATTATATACAACAATTGCAGCATATTGAATTCGATTCGCTATTCTTATACAATTAATAATATAGTCTGCATCTTCGAATCTAACATTTTCTCGAAATAATATGTTATTTTCTAACAAAAACAACCGACGATATGCACAAAGCCATGAGCTCCATGGAATTGAATTCCTTTTGATAAAATCGTGTCCCGACATTACATCTTGACTATCAAATTCCTCAATTATATTCTTTGTAGAACCATTACGTTCTACAAGGGCATAATCAAACTTCAAAATATCCAAATCTTTATTTTTTTCTATAACATTCCTAAGTAAAGGCAATGCGTTCGACTCAAAAGTATCATCTGCATCAATATACAAAATATAATCACCCTTAGCAACTTTTACAGCTGTATTGCGAGCGCCACCCTGCCGTCGGTTTGTCTCATGATTAATCAATCGTAAATTTTGATGAAATTTCCCATATTCCAAAATAACCTGTGCCGTATTATCCGTTGAACAGTCATTGACACAAATCACTTCAAAAACATCGTCCCCCAGTCCCTGCCGATAAATGCTGTCCAAACAATTTTTTATATACTGTTCCCCATTATAGACCGGAATAATAATAGAAAAAAACACACCCATAACAAAGCATTTTTAGTATGGGCAAAGAAAACAAAACAGGATTAAATATTATTAAATAATATATCGCTGCGATCGCTACGAATTTGTAGACTTTTTAGCTACACCCTTATCGAAAGACTGGGTATATTCCGAAAAAAAATCGTAACCTAAAATACAAGAGATACGATATAACATCGATGAATCGATACTCGATTTTTGAAAAATTTTATACACATTGGTTCTATCGCAATGTAAGGCGGCGGCAAACCAAGTAACTGTACGACCTTGTTCGCGCAACTTTTTTTCTATGAGAGAACCGATGTGTATCATCGTATCGACATCGTGCGACTCCCCTACACGAGCTAAACAAACACAAAAAAGGCGTGAGAATCACACTCCTGCCTATCTCGGTGTCAGGCTCTCGCATCGCCCTTCTATAGAGATAAGCAACGCTGAAAGCCCACGCCGATATGCATATACGGCATGCGATAAATCGGCACGCCCTACTATATAACATATCCCGTAGACGTTCGGTTGCCTTCATCTTTGTATAGAAGTTCAAATTTGCGAGATTCGACACTCCAAAGACAAACGCTTGTAAACGCCTTTCCTAATAAAAAACTCCACCCCTCCATCTGGTTTGAAAACAAACAAGACCTATCCCGAAACCGGGGTATTCAGCGTGAAGTTTTGCAAATATAGCGAAAGGTAAAAGAAAGACAAAATGAACAAATTCATTTTTCATTTCAAAGCGTATTCCATAAGTTAGAAATGAGAAAACAATCGTTTTCCCGCAACTATTTAATGAAAATAAAAAGACGAATATCTGCTAAAAAAGCAGACTTCATCTTTACCTGACAAATCATATACTTCCGCTCAAAACGAGTAGTTGAAACCGTCTATATTCTAAGAAAGACATTTCGCTTATACAACTGTCGGAGTATAAAAAAGACTATGAGATAGTTGGAGAAACACAGCCATACCGAATAATAATCACCCAAATACCGCTCCAAGCCATAACTGACCGATGCCACTACGCACCGGAAATTAACAACCTCCCCCAACAGATAAGCCGTTATAGAATTCATACCATATATTTTCAGCCAGTTCAATCCCCAATCATGGCCTTTACAATCTATCCAATAATAAAACAAAGCCATCAATAAAAAACAATATCCGCCAGACAGCAATGTCATGCTACAAGTCCATATACGTTTGATAACCGGCATTTGAAAACTCCATGCCCAAGCCGCAACGATAAGGGTCACCCCTACCAAAAACAACCGGCGAGCCACCTTCTGCCGATGAAAAGCACCCTCTTTCATCATTCGACCCGCAAACACGCCCAACATAACGGTAACCCCAAAAGTGAGACTGCTCAATATCCAAGTGTAATGATAGTCCGATGAGAAGCTCCATGTCCCGTCTGCATTCCAATAAACGCCATCACGAAATCGGCCCAAGACAAAACGATCCACCCTCTCGGCAAAATTCCCTTCCGGTGTGAAATCTCCAAAAAATGTCATAGGGAACCAATAGGCCAACAACAACAGAAACGTCATACCCATCTGCCCTTTTAAAGAAAAGTTCAATTGAATGAGCGCAGCGATCAAATATCCGGCAGCGATAGCCTGCAACGTGTTTGAATACAAGCGAATGTATTTAAAATCGAGTCCCAGCAAATTACCCTGAACAACCATGCCCAACAAGAAAAGTATGACAAAACGTCTCAATACCTTTTTATAAATGAACCACCGGCTTTCCACCCTCTCATACTTCGAAAAAGAAAACGGCATCGAAACACCCGTCATAAAAAGGAACAGCGGCATCACCAAATCCCAAAAACGAAATCCCTCCCACACCTCATGGTCGAATTGATACAAAACGGCATTCATCACAGAGCTATCCACACATGCTCCCAACGAGACCAATACAGGCTGTAAAAACACCAGTAAAAACAAGTCGAATCCCCGCAGAATATCCAATGATGCCAAACGCTGGCCGACTGGTTGTGTCGCATTTCCCAACATACAAGAATTAAGATTATTATAAAACAATAATACCGATATTTCTGTTTCCTCCGCATGCTTCGATCGGATACAAAAAAAACGATATTTACAAATATAGGGGAAAGTATGTGCAGAAGCAAACGGAAGTCTCATTTCCGACCCGACTATGCCCCTGCCTTATCCCCTACAAAGATAGCGAATTGCCACATAAGAGACAACCTGTTTATAAACATGGCCTACAAACACCACAAAAAAGGAAAAAGAGAATGAAACTATTTTTGAAAATCCGAAACAAATGCTTACCTTTGTGCGCTCAATAATTTATTAACAACAAAACTCAAAGAAATGTATTTAGATTCTGAGAAAAAGAAAGAGATCTTTGAGAAATACGGAAAGTCCAATACTGATACTGGCTCACCCGAAGCTCAGATTGCATTATTTTCCTACCGTATTGCTCATTTGACTGAACATTTGAAGTCAAATCATAAAGATCATAGCACTGAACGAGCTCTTAAAATGTTGGTTGGTAAACGTCGTCGTTTGCTCGACTACCTCATCAAAGTCGACATCAACCGCTACCGTGCCATCATTGCACAAAAAGAGTTGGGTATCAGAAAGTAATTTTTCGCTACACAGCAACAAAAAAGCGATTCGTATTTTCCGAATCGCTTTTTTTGTTACCTCACATCGACGGTAAACCCTATTCGCAGTTCAGTCGATCATTCGTGGGGATATCGGCTCAATAGAAAATCAGAGGGGATTATCTTTTTACCTCTCCCATACCGCTAACGCAACACAGGGGAAAAGTGCACAATGTATCCTTATACCGAAACTGAAACGCCACTTTCAATCCTCTCCCCCCTGTGTTTCCATAAGGAAATATAGGGGGAGTGCCCGTAGG
>NZ_JAIJHU010000079.1:0-9319 GCF_022723415.1 Barnesiella sp.
CTTCAATGAACTTCTCTCTCCAACGGCGGCCCCGTGGCCTCCCCGTTTTGCGAAAGTGCTGCAAAGATACTGCCTTTCTCTATTACATTCCAAATTTTTCTCAATGTTTTTTTTGAATTATTTTTCTATGAAATGAAAACTTTTTCTTTTTCAGATTGTTATAACTAAAATATTTTTACCTCTGCATAAAGCGATCAAAGTAATTTGAAACGCAAACGCAATATCCCGTCTTTAAAATCATAACTAATAATCTTAAATACGCCTATTTCAAATGTATTCTCAACATGACGACCAATGCAAAGACATTCATCGTAATCTCCCACTTTAACAACCCGAACCGTTTCCGAAGCATTATCGGGCAATCGTCTCAAATCAAAACGTCCCAGCGCTTCTTCTTGTGTAATATATTCTGTCGTAATCGGTAAACCACTTTGTATAATTCGGTTGACCTGCTGTTCTATTTGATTTATTTCAGATTCTTCCGGTTCACGTTGGAATCGGAAATCAAGCTTACTCTTTTTTCTTTCTATATGAGCCGATACCGCACGACCACAACCAAAAAGGCGAATCATCGTTTGGTTAAGAATATGCTCCGTCGTGTGCATGGGCGGATATTCTTCTTTATTATGCTCATTTAATTGGGGAATATCTTTCATACCATATATCTTTAAAGTCAAATATTTTTACCTGACCAAGAGATTATTTCCGAATCTAAAATACTATATACATTCGTATCGACATATTCGCCAGAGAACATCAATTCTCCGTCTCGTTCCGTCCCTTCCAACCGAAATCCCAATCGCCGAGGGATAGCATTACTCGAATAATTTTTTACGGCACACCGAATTTGAATGCGATGCATCAAACGTGCTTCCACAGCCCATCGACAGAGTGTCCGAACACTTCGGGTCATTATTCCTTGTCGCTGATATTCGGGCAATAGCCAATAACCGATTTCGGTACGATGATTGACAAAATCGGAATTCACAAACCCGACCAATCCACAAAACTCTCCTCGACATTCTATCACAAAAGTAAAATTTCTTTCTTCCTCCGGGAAAGACAATACTTGCGATAAGAAGTCCATTTCATCTTGTTCCGAAAGATTAGCAATAAAAGGCAACCACGTTTTCAGATAATCCCTATGATCGGCAATGGCTCGATAAATCATAGGGGCATCGTTCAACGTAACCTCCCTTAATCGGATACCTGTCTTTACATCAATGTCGAATTGTAACATTATTTCAATAAAAAATCATATCGGAAAGAAATCAGCACTCTGGTAAATTGTACATTATCATTCAAAGGTATGGACAACTCAGGACGAACCCATAGCTTATGAGCTCGAAAAAGAATGCCCGGAACAATACGATGTTCGACCATACGATACTCCGGAATATTCGTTATATCCAAAACCAATGCTGCCTCTTGGATCACACGACAAGCAGCATGTACCGTATAGCAAGTGTTATATCCCATACCAGAATCGTACATTGGCATAACACCAGCACCGAACTCCACTCGCCCTATCTTCTTATCCAAGCCGATCTTCAATCCGCTATCATAAAAACGCCCAGCGTAATTGGTCCCGAAAAAAGCTTCGGCAGAAAACTTTACGTCCCAAACACCCGTAGAGTAACGGAAAGTTCCGTTCGCTCGGATATATTGCTCGTTCAGATGGCGTATAAATATGGTATTTTCCAATCCCACCGACCAATTCTTTGCCTGAAACCCGATCGACGCATATTTATTATTTCTCACACCCACAAAAATCGACTTGGATTGTAACGAGTCATTTTGCGACCATACACTCAAAAAAGATATTATTCCTATAAACAACAATAAAACTCTCTTTTTCATAATTCCTTCGATAACCTCACATTGAGAATATTATACCCCAAATCATTCAAATGTAACCCATCTAACGAATAGTTCATATTCATTTTATCTTCATAGGCAAAATCGTCATACACATCTAAAAATACACCATAATTCAACGTCTCGACCATTTGAGATAATGCAAAATTCAACTCTTTGATATAATCGTTTATATGCGGGTTATCGATCTCTCGATTTCTAGGTAAAATAGAAATAACGAACACCCGACGTGGAGCCAATCCTTCGATCGTTCTCTTATACTCATCGACAAAATCGGTAATGAACTCTTGCCTCGTAGCATCATTGAAAAGTTTCCCTCCCAAATTGTTCGTTCCTATCAACATCACTACATTTTTGTCTTGATAATTCAGATTCCAAGTAGCAATCTCCTCCAACTTCGCGCCACTCACACCATCGTTTCGTACAATCCATGTGGGAAAAGCATCTTTTACGTCCCACCCGGCGACCAACGAGTCGCCCACGAAACACAATTCACCTTCTTTTTCTTCCGAACATGCACCCAAGCTCAAAATCAAAAGCAACATTATTTTCCCCATTCTACACACCCAATTCAGTCTCATTTTTCTTACTCTTTATTTTTTTGTAAAAATCACTCTTTAAAATTTGGTTTATAAACATATCGGTAAAAATCCGAGCGCCATCGCCATTTAAATGCATGTTATCATAAAACAGCTCCGGTCTATCAAAAAAATACTCCATTTGATTATCATCTATCACCCGAATTCCATTCTCTCGACACAACTCTGTAATAACCCTTTTCGAATAGGGATTCCCCTCGTGCCTCAATTTACGATAATATGGAGGAAAAACGACCACCAATTCTACATTGTTCGATCGTAGCTGCGTTATAATCGCTTTCAAATATTCTAATTTTACCGAGTAAATAAAATCATCATCAGGTTCGTCTCCATAATTTTCAAAGATAGGCAAATTATTGGGTTTATGTTTCGCTACAAATCCATGATTTGCCATTTCTTCTCTCGGCAAAAAAGATTGTAAGAAAATACGGAACCACACGGTATTATATTTATACAAATTAGATCGAAGAAAAGCAGAGCATTTTCCATCATTTTGCAAGACCAACGCAGAATCTATAACCGGATTTCTCCCGTAATAAGGATTTAGTAACTCAATTCTACCGATATGATCGTCCGATAAATCATCGGGCTGCAAAGCTAAAATAACTCCCCGTGGTCGATGGTGTTCAAGCAGCCCGTCTATCATACATCTGAAAAATATTATGTTCTGAGCATTACACCCCCCATTAAAAACAGAAATTCCCAAACTATCCATCATGATATCCGGCATAAAACTATTAATCGCGACAGAAGACCCGATAATCACCACATCTTCATTTGCCTGATGAAACAGATACTCTATCTTTGCATAATCTCCCGGAAGCCCATACCTTTTAGAATAAAATGACATGACTTGCCCGAATATAACATCGAAAACAAGTACGATTACAATAATCGACACACATGTTTTCACTAACTTAAATATACTTCGGTTCATAATCGGTCATCTAAAATTGAAAATAGATAAACGCTCCACCATTGAATGAAGCCGTCAATATAATAAACGCAATAAAGAGAGATATAGATATGATTCTCACCCAATAGTTCTTAGAATTTAAAGCGTGAACTTTTATAGACATCTCATCTTTTATCTCTTTCAACATCAAAATACCTATACACATAAATCCTAACAGCAACGAAGGTATTCCTTCCCCCGTAAATAACGGACCTCGGTCGGTAAAAATTTTTTCAATGATACTGAATGCCGAATGAAGATCATTCGCCCTGAAAAAAATCCAAGCAAACATAACCAATACAAAAGTTACCAAACAATTAAAAACCGTATGTAATCTTTTGGATACATTTACCTTCGGGAGCAATCTGTTTTTTTCAATTCCGACAATCTGGTACAGCCCATGCAAACTACCCCACAAAACAAATGTAAGATTCGCTCCATGCCAAATCCCACTCACCAAGAAGGTTACAAACAAATTCCACAAATGTCTGTAATGCCCCACTCTATTCCCTCCCAACGGAATATATAAATAGTCTTTGAACCATGTCGACAACGAAATGTGCCAACGCCGCCAAAACTCCTTGATACTTTTCGCAAAATAGGGACGATGAAAATTCTCCATTAAAGTAAAGCCCATCATTTTCGAAGAACCTATGGCAATCAAAGAATACCCGGCAAAATCACAATAAATCTGGAAGGTAAAGAAAAAGGTCGCCAGCAACAAACTGACTCCCGAATGTTCCATATAATTATTGTACACGGCATCGACATAAGTAGAAACTCGGTCTGCTACACACAATTTCATGAAAAAGCCCCATATCATCAACCTAAGTCCTGCATCAAAATTCTCATACGAAAACTTATGTTTTTCTCTAAACTGAGGAAGCATATTTTTAGCTCGTTCGATAGGACCGGCGACCAACTGCGGGAAAAAAGAAATAAACAGGGCATATACTACAAAATTTTTTTCTGCCTTTATCGTTCCTCTGTACACATCAACCGCATAACCGACAGCTTGAAATATATAAAACGAAATTCCCACCGGCAATAGCACGTTCCATCGAGGTATATCGATTCCTATATTTAGGAGAGAGAAAAAATCGGTAATCAACGAACCCGCAAATTCATAGTACTTATAGAAAAACAAAATACCCAAATTGATAAATATCCCCGAGAATAATGAAATCTTACGCCTTCGACGAGACCGAGAACGGTCCATGCACAAGGCCGAAATATAGGTAATCGATGTACTTGTCAACAGCAACAACGCATATACGGGCTCCCAACACATATAAAAATAGTAACTGGCCAGAAGCAAAAATATCGTACGTCCTTTAATACCCGGCAACAGGTAATAAACCAAGCATACAATCGGAAAAAACAAAATGAATTCTAAGGAATTAAACAGCACAACATTGATTCTTTAATTCGACAAGTAGATTATTCTGCACACAAATGTAATATTATTTTAAAAAGGAACAGATAATTTATTACAAAAATGCAGCTCTCTTAACAGCCTATTAATCAAATCGGAGAAAAAACTTTTCTTGCTTCCCAAAATCGGGCATACAAAAAAGACTGCCTTGCGAATCAAGAACAGTCTTTTTATTTTTCAATGTCAATAACAATAAACGTCATTAAAACAACGACTTACTCTACAACCAATTTGAACGATTTATCGCCAGCGCTCCCAGACACCACAGCTAAATAAATACCCGGTATAAAATTCTGAGTCGAGACACTCGCTTCTCCGTCAACAACTACATCGCATACATTCAAGCCGTCGATAGTATATATCTTCAATCGACCCTGAGCCGCCACGTTCAAAGGCTCCCCCCGTTTCACTGGATTGGGATAAAGTAAGGTGACTTCTCTTTCGGTTCCCGTCAAACCGGTAGAAGTACCGTCCATATAAACCTCAAACTCGGTAACAGTTGCCGACTCTCCGTCTATATTTCCGCTTGGAATTTCAATTTTCACATAACGAGCCTTCACCCTATCCACGGTCACCGACTTATTCGTTTTATTCAAATCGCCCGATGAAACAAGAGTCCAAACGCTATTCTCATCTGCACTATTATTTATTTTATTAAGGTCGGGGGTCTCTGTGGCCACATAGATATTATACCCTTCGATTTGATTCGCATCATATACCTTGAATGCATTTACATCATATTCGTCTTCCAAATCGAGAATGCAATAATGCTTATCGGCGGCAGACCTATCGAAATCCCAATGATACTCGGTATTTTCATTCAACCCGTCAAAAATATGCCGGGCATTGGTATAAAACGATTTAGCCCCCGAGGACTTCAAAAACGTTTTACCTACACTCACCAAATTGCCCCTATCCGTTCTTTCTTTCAACTTACCGTAAATATCGAACCCATAGATACGCACGGCATTTTCACCGGTAGGAAGTTCCATCGAAAATTTAACAAACCGGGCTTCCTTAGGCTCGGCCAAACGATGATCCTTTACATTGGCGTTTCCCGCTTCCGCATCATTGCGATTCACCACTTCTTCCCAATCACCGTCGTTTCCCGTCCTACTGACGTAAATACGATAGGAATGAACATTGTTATTTCCCTCTACCGTTTTCGAATCCCGAAAGACAAAACGATCGACCATATACACATCGGCCAACTCAAAGATCACCCAGGGATTGGTACTCTTATTGTCGCACCATTTCACCCCCTTTCCCGGCTCCTCAAAAAGGCAATAAGCCGCTTCGTTATTGCTTACCTGTGCACTGTAAGAGTGTATACGCACTTGCGGTGAATCTATTTCGGGAGAAACCTCTTCAACTCCTATCGGCGACGATGGAGGCATTTCTCCATCGATAGCCCAATCGGACGGTTTATCGCCCATGACAAGCTCCAAAGTCCCGCCATTAACGATTTCTTCATGCTTCAACCAGCACCGACCGAGCTCTTGACCGTTCAGTTTGGCCGATTGAATATAGATATTCTTATCGCTTGCATTAGGAGCCAATACTTCAAACACTTTTCCTCCGTCGAGATTAATTGTCGTTTTCGTAAATACCGGACTTGAAATAAGATATATGTCCTGTCCCGCATTAGGATAAAATCCCATTGAATGGAATATATACCAAGCCGACATCGACCCCGAGTCGTCATTTCCGGGTAACCCCGTAGCAGTCGTATTATATCGCTCTTTCAAAACCCTACGGACAATCTCCGCCGCCTTGTCGGGACGATTCACATAGTTATACAGGCTCGGTACTAAAAATGCCGGCTCATTGCTTATTTGGAATAATCCCATATAGCTGTTTTGGTCGAACCCGTCTTGGACATGCGTAAAATATGTATCCAGCCGCTTCAAGAAAGCCTCTTTACCGCCACATCTTGCAATCAGCCCGTTCACATCGTGAGGCACGTAGAACGACATCTCCCACGGGAATGATTCATATACGATTCCTTCCCAACCATCGCGACGAAAAACATTGTAATCTTTCTCGTTCACCCAGTCGCCACTACCATTTTTCGGCCACAAGAATCCTTTGAATCCAAGACTATTGATGTTGTCGTTCCACAAGTTTTTCCAGTTATTCGACCGTTCGAGATACTTTTCGTAAACATCTTGTTTACCCAATTTCTTTGCTACGGTAGCGATTGCATAATCGCAATAGGCATATTCAAATGTGCGAGTTCCCGATCGCTCGGTCACCGTGGAAATATATCCTTTGGTATTATACTCCTCGACACCGCCACGACCTTCATTTCTCGGGTTTTCCGGTTCTACCTCGGCATTTTTAATCATTGCGGCCAATCCTTTTTCGTAATCAATACCCGGCAAATTTTTCACGATAGCGTCAGCAATCAGTACATCGCTGTTCGAGCCCCCCTGTACACGACCGTTACAATTCCCGCTACGGCCGTCCGGCATATATCCCTCGTGCTCATAAATATCTATCATAGACCGTACGATATCGGCCTGACGAGAAGGTTTCAAAAGAGCGAACAACGGGTGTGTAGCTCTGAATGTATCCCAGATGGCATAATAATCGTCGAAATAAGGTTCGGACGATTCCCACAGCGGGTTCTCACCCGTGCGATCGGTAGGTTGTAAAAAGGCATGATACAAAGCCGAATAGAAAATAGTCTTGTCGTTATCGTTCCCCTCGACCTCCACAGTGTTCAACACCTCTTTCCATTGTGCGATTCCTGCATTGCGAATTTCGTCAAAATCCCAAGACGGAAGTTCCGAAATGTTCGCTTTGGCTTTCTCTGTGCTAATAAACGATATTCCTACTTTTACTCTCACTTTTTGCCCCTCTGTCGTATGAAACCCGAAATAAGCCCCGGTTTTCTCTGTTCCCGTTGCATCTACCTGCTCGCCCGATTGGACAGACGTCCCTTTCCAAACAGTATACTCATCGGCGGGGGTATCCAACAAAGCGTAGAAATACACCGTATAAGGACCACCTAAATTCCAGCCTCCTTTGACGGTCGAATAACCCTCGATTTCTTTATTCGAAAGAATTTTTACCCCCGAGGCTACCAATTCCTGTGATTCGACATGTAGTGTCAGACAACTTCCTGCATCGATCAATATCTTTGAAGACTCCGATTGAGGGAAAGTATATTCATGAAATCCGGCCTTAGCAGATGCCGTCAGTCTCACTCCCACATTATACTTACTCAAAGAAACTTCATACAAGCCCAAACCGAATCTCTCGTTAGAACGTGCCGACGAATAATCCGAAAGGTTCAAATCTCCGGTCATCGGTTGAAATAAAATATTTCCATACTTGGGACCACCGCCGGTTCCGCTCACATGCAAATGGCTGAAACCTTGTATATTGCCACCCCTTCCCCAACCTGAATTATTGGTTCGGTCTCCACAATCGGCTCCTAATTTCACCATACCGAAAGGCACACATACTCCCGGGAACACATGTCCCTCGCCGTCAGCTCCGATTTCGGGTCTCACATACTCCCAATTCTCTCGGGCAATCACATCTCCTCCGGTACAAACCATCTTCATTGTATTCAAATCGACACGGATTGTATAGACTCCCGTAACAGGCACTTGAAATGCATTATCGAAGCCATCATTGGCGGTAGCCCGCTCATACAAATCGTATTCCTTTCCCGACTCGACGAGCAAATGTCCGGCTATATCTATACGACAAGTAATGGAAGGTTCCCATTTATTCGACACCAAAAATTTGAACCGGCCTTCATCTATACTATAATCCGATAAAGTTCCTGTCCACGTAAAGATACCAGGCTCCTGCTTTTCCATCGGGATAGCGGCATCCGGATCCCAACCTGCCTCCGTAGCATTACCTACCAAATAAAGATTGTCATAAGCGGCAAAAGCCGGACTAAGAAACGATAAGAAAAATACTAAAATGAAAAAAGATAAGTTTTTCATGTTTAAAAATTTTAGGATTAAATATTCATGTCATTTATATGACACGCAAAAAGCCAATAACCCTTAAAAGGTCAAGAATAAAATCTTCTTTATCATAAGTTACCACCCACTTTATATTTTCTAATCCTGCGATTGCATTATAAATATCTCTATGGTCTTGGTCATCATAATAATTCATATAGAGACCCTTACCTTTTTTGTAGTAAGGTGGATCAAAGTAAAACAAGGAATTATTTGGTAGATTACTCTGTAGATTATGAATTAACTCTACTGCATCTAAATTATGCAATTCAATTTTGTCTTTATATAAAGCTATTAATTTAATACGTTTTTTCAAATCATCAGAATTATAACGAGCATCAATTAAATAATTCCCAGTTTGATTAAGCCCACCGATAACTCCCCCTTTTATAATGCCGGAACGATTTGTCCTATTTAAAAAGAAAGTCGAAAATCCTAAAGATAATAGTTCGGCATTAGTTTT
>NZ_JAIJHU010000024.1:0-42485 GCF_022723415.1 Barnesiella sp.
GTCCCGAATATTCGGGACGGCTTTTATCGTATCGTCTCATTTCAAGCATGTTTTACCTGCTGCTGTTTGATGGCATCAACCACATTGATAACGTAATCGCCCAACCGTTCACACTCCGAAATCATATCCATATAGTATATTCCCGATTGGTATTCGTAATGTTTATTATTGATGTTTTCGACATTAGCCCCGCGCAGTTGATTCCTATAATTATTAATCTCACACTCTTTATTATACGAAATCATTATCTCGCTCATAAGCGGTTCGTTACTCGACAGGAGCGCCACCATATTGGACAACGCTTCGGAATCGAGTTTAAACATCGCATCGATATTACTTACAATCTCGTCGTTAAAATCGATATGAGAGTCTTGCTTCCGTTGCAAAGTACGAGCGAGGTTATAACAACAATCTCCTATACTCTCAATCTCGGTCACGATAGTAAGCATACTGTTTACCATCATTTTTCCTTCATAGCTCAACCGACCGCCGACAACCAAGTTCAAGAATCCGGCAATTTCCAATTCCATACGGTCGCAAATCTGCTCGTATTTCTCGATACGATTGTATAATTTCAAATAGGCTTCGCTTCCTTCCTTTTCATGTAATAAATCGGCGACCATACCGAACATGCGTTGTACCCGCTCGGCATACACCGCAATCTCCTGATGGGCTTGCGGTAGGTTTAATTCCGAAGCCGACAACATACCCCGCGAAATAAATTTCAATTGGAACTCCTCTTCGTTCTTATCTTTTACCCTCACCAAGCGGGTAACTATCCTCTCATATAAGCCTGTAAACCAAATCATAATGGTTACATTGATTACATTGAATACCGTATGGAACATCGATAACCCGAACGATACAGAAAACTGCATGGCTGCAAAATGAGCTTTTTGCTGTTCGAAATCGGCAGAACCCAAATTCTGTCCGCTATTCAGCGCGGCAACCAATGCTGGATCGGATTGCTCCCAAGTGGAAATAAACGACATCAAGTCATTCGGGTTCCCTACCCCCAACGAAGTACAAATCCACACGATAAAACGAATGAAAGGATAATACAAAACAAGTGCCCACATGGAACCGAGCATATTGAACAGCAAATGACCCATCGCTGCCCTTTTCGCCGACACATTCGCACCGATAGAAGCCAACAGAGGAGTTATCGTCGTACCGATATTACTACCCAAAATCAAAGCGGCAGCTATGTCGAATGAAATCCAACCTTTGCTACACATGATTAAAAATATCGCCATCGATGCACTCGATGACTGCACAATCATCGTGAGAATCGCCCCTACAGCACAAAATCCCAAAATAGAAATGAACCCATGCTGCGTGTAAGAAGACAAAAACTCAAACACCTCGGGATTACTTCTCAAATCGGGAACCGAGTTGTTTATATAACTAAGCCCCATGAACAAGAATGAGAATCCGATTATAAACTCGCCCCACGATTTACGAGAACTTTTATTCGAAAACAACAAAGGAACTCCCAAACCTATCAACGGCAAAGCAAAAATTGTGATATCGACTTTGAATCCAAAAAGAGAGATAAGCCACGCCGTGGCTGTCGTACCGACATTCGCCCCCATAATGACTGCCATCGATTGCCCCAACGTCATTAACCCGGCATTCACAAAGCTGACGACCATTACCGTCGAAGCCGACGAGCTTTGAATCAATGCTGTTATCAATATTCCGGTCAACATTCCTGAAAACCGATTTTTCGTCATCACGGCAAGGATATTACGCAGTCTGTCTCCTGCTACCTTCTGTAACCCTTCGCTCATGACCTTCATTCCATATAGGAACAAACCGACCGACCCGATCAAAGTCAAGAAGTCCAGAAATGTGTATTCCATGAAAGTTTCTTAAATAGTTGTTTTATTATCCTCTTTGTAGTATATTTAACTCACAATCTGCATCTGGAAATGATTCCTTTGCAAAATTATACAAATAAAAAGATTTACATCAGGTAGAAATTGCCGTTTTTATTTTTATTAACAATTAAGAATACCATCGAAATTATATCCCATCAACATTATGGAAAAAGAACAATTTGACGTTTATTGTGTAAACACAGGAAAAACGATACGTGTAAACGGAGGTGAAAGCCTCCTCGAAATCTATAAACTGGCAAATCCTCGACTGGCTCACCGCCCGATTTGCGCTTACGTAAATAACAAAACCGAAGAATTGAAATACCGGGTATTCGGGCCCAAAGACATCGAATTTCTCGATATTTCTCACCCGGCAGGCATGCGCACATATGTGCGTTCCCTCTGTTTTGTCATGTACAAAGCAATCAACGACATTATCCCGGGAACAAGATTACGTATAGAACATTCCCTATCTCACGGATACTATTGCCTACTCGATAATGAAAACGCCCTCGAACCCGAATCCATCGATAAAATAAAGCATCGCATGGCCGAAATTATAGCCGCCGACATTCCGTTCAAAAAAATAGAATGCCACACGGCCGATGCCATAGAAGTTTTTCGGGAACAAGGTATGTTCGATAAAATAGAATTGCTGAAAACCACACACGAGTTATATACTCAATACCATACTCTCGACGGTCTCGCCGACTCGTATTACAGTTGGCTGACTCCGTCGACAGGATATTTACAGGGATTCGATTTGGTCAAATATAACGGAGGGGTGTTGTTAGTTCCTCCCACGCCCGATGCACCGACCGAACCGGCTCTGATAGAACCGCAAGAAAAAATGTTGAATGCATTCAAAGAATACCTCACGTTCAACCAAATTATCGGATTGAGCAATATAGGAGACCTCAACAAAGCCGTGGAAACAAGACAGGCAACCGACTTAATCAAAGTTGCCGAAGCCCTTCATGAAAAGAAAATAGGTAAAATCGCCGACGATATAACCCGACGCTATCACGAAAACGGTACTCGTATCGTACTTATCTCAGGGCCCTCCTCCTCGGGGAAAACCACATTCTCCAAAAGATTATCGATTCAGCTCATGACCAATCTGTTGAAACCGGTAGCCATATCTCTCGACAACTATTTTGTCAATAGAACAGACACCCCTCTCGACGAAACCGGCGACTACGATTACGAATCGCTCTACGCTTTGGATTTAGATTTGTTCAATAAAGACCTCAACAGATTATTACAAGGCGAAACAATCGAGATGCCTACTTATAATTTCGAAACCGGCGAAAGAGAATACAGAGGGAATACTCTGAAATTGGAACAAGGGTCTGTTCTCATCTTGGAAGGCATACATGGATTAAACCCGGATTTGACACCTCAAATCGAAACTCATTTGAAATATCGCATTTATGTTTCCGCCTTGACGACCATCTCCATCGACGACCACAACTGGATACCTACTGCCGATAACCGTCTGTTACGCCGCATTATCCGCGATCATAAGTATCGCGGGGCATCGGCACAGAGCACCATAGCCCGTTGGGGAAGCGTGAGACGAGGAGAAGAAAAATGGATATTCCCCTATCAGGAAAACGCCGATGCCATGTTCAACTCTTCACTCCTTTTCGAACTGGCGGTAATGAAAGATTATGCACAACCCATACTCAGCGCCGTACCCCATGATTGTCCCGAATATGCCGAAGCTCATCGTTTGCTCCGTTTCTTAGGATATTTTCAATCCATCAATCAACGCGAAATACCTCCTACTTCTCTTCTCAGAGAGTTTCTCGGCGGCAGCAGCTTCAAATATTGACGACATGAAGGGCAAATCGAAAACGAAAACGACCACTTTTAGAAAGTGGTCGTTTTCGATAATTAGTAAGAAATCAGCAGGGATTGTCTTTTCATACTTCTACCCCCTCTCCCCCTGCCGTGTCCCATAAGTATTACGGGGTATCGCGCAGTGATATGAAGGGAGCGCCCACAAGGGTCGATACAACCCCACTATCCTAAAAATTCTATTTTTCTCGCTCTATCGTGTAGTCCAAGATCGCAATCAAAGCATCGATCGTTTCGGAAGGAGGAAAAACGGACAATAGGTCCACAGCTTCGTTACGAATACGTCCCATAGTTGTATAGGCATACTCGATACCTCCTTGTGTTTTAGCATACTCGATGAGTGTATGCACGCTGTCGGACGACAAATATTCCTCGCTCAACAACAAATCTCTCATTCGTTCGTTTTCAGAGCCCTCACCATGAGTAATCGCATAAATAAGCGGCAGTGTTATTTTCCCTTCCCGCAAATCGTTTCCCGTGGGTTTACCGATAACTTTATCTTCGTAATAATCGAAAATATCGTCCTTAATCTGAAAACAAAGCCCTAACTTTTCTCCGAACATTCCCAATCTCGCGACATCTTCGGCAGAAGCGCCGGCAGACAGTGCACCCACCTGCATACAAGCATAGAACAACGATGCTGTCTTTCGCCGAATCACTTCGAAATAAGCATTTTCGTCAAGCAAATGATTGCGGGCATTGGAAAGCTGGTCGATCTCTCCCCGAGCCAAATCCCGTCCCAAGACACCCAAACAAGAAACAATCGGCATCTTGTTCGTTTTTATCGAACAAGCCAAAGCACACGACACGAAATAATCGCCAACCAAAACCGCTATACGGTTATCATATAAATGATTGATCGTCGGTAGGCCTCTGCGTTTCTGCGATTCATCGACTACATCGTCATGAATCAGACTGGCATTATGCAACATTTCCAACGAAGCTGCTGCGTCAATGGCTTCACGAGGAACTTCACCAAACAACTTCGCACACAGTAACACCAATATGGGCCGAATCTGTTTCCCTTTGCTTTCGAGATAAGCCTGAATCACCTCATTCATCAGAGGACTGGTCGTATGCAAAGATTCAGTAAGGGTTTTATTCAGTAGAGCAAGCTCCTCGGTTATCGGCTGCCGTATGCTAAAAAGTTTATCCATATCAATTTATTCTGGTGCAAAAATAGTAATAAAACAAAAGAATCCGTATTTTTATCGTAATTTTACCGCATTACAAAGATGCTTTTTTAATTCTTATCTACAAACAGCATACCCTTATGCAAGAGAAACGACTATTTTTATTAGACGCTTACGCACTGATTTACCGTTCTTACTATGCGTTCATCAAGAATCCGAGAATCAACTCCAAAGGGATAAACACCTCTGCCATTCTGGGGTTCGTCAACACGCTCGAAGAATTATTGAGAAAAGAAAACCCCTCGCATATTGCCGTCGGATTCGATCCGCAAGGCCCCACATTTCGCCACGAGGCTTATGAACAATACAAGGCCCAACGGGAAGAAACTCCCGAAGTAATACGCTATTCGGTCCCGATCATCAAAGAGATTATCCAAGCCTACAACATTCCCATTATAGAAGTTCCCGGCTTCGAGGCCGACGATGTCATAGGCTCGCTGGCAAAACTTGCCGAAAAGGAGGGCTTCGACACCTACATGATGACACCCGATAAAGATTACGGGCAATTAGTATCGTCGCACATTTTCATGTATCGGCCCAAGTTCGGCGGCGATTTCGAAATTTTAGGACCGGAAGAGATAAAAACGAAATACGGCATACAATCACCCGAACAGGTTATCGACATATTAGGATTGATGGGCGACAGCTCCGACAACATACCCGGCTGTCCCGGAGTGGGAGAAAAAACGGCGGTCAAACTGATTGCCGATTTCGGAGGTATAGAAAACCTGCTTGCAAACACCGATCGGTTAAAAGGAGCCTTGAAAACCAAAGTGGAAGAAAACCGCTCGCAAATAGAGTTTTCCAAGTTCTTGGCAACCATCAAGACCGATGTACCCTTGACTTTCGACGAAAAATCACTTCGACGGGAACCTGTAAACAGTGAAAAACTGAGACCCATTTTCGAAGAATTGGAATTCAGAAACCTTACCGAAAGAGTATTGGGAAACCAACCGACAACGCCGGCACCTAAAAAAACGGTACAACCCTCCCTGTTCGACAATGTTCCCGAAACTGAACAAACAGACAACTCCGCGCCCCAGTCGAATTTGGCTAATATCGCATCGATTCCGCACACCTATCATTTAACCGACACCCCTGAAAAGATGTGGGACTTGGCGGCATTGCTATCTTGCGCATCGGCATTCGCATTCGACACGGAGACAACCGGCGTAGACCCGATGAATGTAGAGTTGGTGGGACTTTCTTTCGCCCTAAAAGAGCACGAAGCCTATTATATTCCCATTCCAGAGGATCAAGAAAAAGCCCGGGAAATCGTAAACATCTTCAAATCGGCTCTGGAAAATCCCAAATCCTTGAAAATAGGACAAAATATCAAGTACGACTATATCGTCCTGCATAACTACGGGATACATGTCAAAGGCGATTTCTTCGATACAATGGTGGCTCATTACCTGTTACAACCCGAACAGTACCACAATATGGACTATCTGGCGAATGTATATCTCGGTTACGAGCCTGTGTCCATCGAAAAACTCATCGGTCCGAAAGGAAAAAAACAACTTTCCATGCGACAAGTCCCGGTAGAACAAGTTTGCGAATATGCCGCCGAAGACGCCGATGTTACCTTGCAACTGAAAAACCGGCTCGAAAAAGAGTTGAAGACCGAAAAAATGGAAAAGCTCTTTTACGACATCGAAATGCCATTGACAAAAGTTCTCGCCGACATGGAAATAACCGGAGTCAATGTAGATATAACCGAATTAAAAAGCTCCTCGGATATCCTCACCCGGCGCATGAACGAGTTGGAACAAGAGATTTTCCAATTGGCAGGCGTTACATTCAACGTAAGTTCGGCACGACAAGTAGGCGAAGTCCTTTTCGAACGATTGAAAATCGATGAAAAAGCCAAAAAGACAAAGACGGGCCAATATTCCACGACCGAGGAGATATTGGAAAAACTTCGGTCCCGCCACCCCATCGTGGGTAAAATACTCGATCAAAGAGGCATTCGCAAACTATTGAGTACCTATATCAATGCCCTGCCCGAATTGATCAATCCCAAAACGGGAAAGATACATACCTCGTTCAACCAGACGATTACCTCCACCGGACGACTCAGTTCCAGCAACCCGAACTTGCAGAACATACCTATCCGCGACAACGAAGGGCGAGAAATACGCCGTGCATTCGTACCGGATAAAGACTGCGTTTTCTTCTCGGCCGACTACTCGCAAATAGAATTGCGTATCATGGCACACCTGAGCGGAGACCGGCACATGATAGAAGCATTCCGGGAGGGATCGGATATTCACGCAGCCACAGCCGCAAAAATTTACAAAGTTCCTATCGATGCCGTAACTGCCGATATGAGAAGAAAGGCCAAAACAGCGAACTTCGGTATCATTTACGGCATATCGGTATTCGGCCTCGCCGAACGACTGAATATACCACGGAGCGAAGCAAAAATATTGATCGACGGATACTTCGAAAGTTATCCGCAAATCAAAGAGTATATGAATAAAAGTATCGAAGTTGCTCGGGAAAAAGGCTATGTGGAAACGATTTGCGGCCGGAAACGAATGTTGCCCGACATACATTCCCATAACAGCGTCGTGCGGGGATATGCCGAACGAAACGCTATTAACGCCCCGATACAAGGGAGTGCAGCCGACATCATCAAAATCGCTATGATACGTATCGCCAAACGATTGGAAAACGAGCATCTACGAAGCCGCATGATTCTGCAAGTACACGACGAACTCAATTTCAATGTACCCGTCGAGGAAATCGAGAGAGTAAAAGCTATCGTCTGCGAAGAGATGGAAAACGCCTATCCGTTGCAAGTGCCGTTATTGGCCGACTCCGGTGTGGGCCGCAACTGGCTGGAAGCCCACTGACCATAGAGAAAACACAGGAACAAATATTGCGACCGATAAGAAGCTGTTTTAAATTTATTCCAAGACAGATTGAGACCTATGTTGAAGCAGATTGGAGTCCGAGATATGCAGTCAATAGCGGGCTATTGACAAAAATCAAGGGATGCAAGACAGGGGTTCAATATGGCCGGAACATACCTGCTTGCAATGATAATATTATTTCTCAATAAATTTAAAACAGCTTCTAAATTAATGTGTAATTTTGTCGACGGTTAAGACGGTTTATAGGAATGGATATTCAGAACTTTTCTGCGCTTTTTAACACTCCGGCGAGATGTGAAGCGTTTTTGAAACTCATTAAAGACAACAAGACAAAGCACATTTTTATACAGGGACTCGAAGGTTCCTCGATAGCGCTTTTCTTTTCCAATCTTCTAGAACATAAACAGGCACACATCATCATTGCAAACGATTTGGACGAAGCCGGTTATCTGTACAACGACTTGGTGCAAATAAACGGTAACGACCACATTCTTTTATTTCCATCTGGATACAAGCGGGACATCAAATACGGGCAACCCGACCCCCCTTCCGAAATATTGAGAACCGAAGTTCTGAACCGCCTGTGTCAAAAAGGAGAGTCGCTATTGATAGTCACTTATCCCGAAGCTATCGCCGAAAAAGTTGTCCCGGTCAATATGCTTTCCGAACAGACCCTTCACATCGACAAAAATTCGAAGTGCGACATCATCACACTATCCGACAAACTGAGAGAACGAGGGTTCGAAGAAGTGGACTATGTGTACGAACCCGGTCAGTTTGCTGTACGGGGTAGTATTCTCGACGTCTTTTCGTATACCAACGAATTGCCCTATCGTATCGATTTTTTCGGTAAAGAGGTAGAAAGCATTCGTACTTTCGAAGTGGAAACACAACTTTCCACCGGAAAATTGGAAGAAGTTTATATCGTTGCCAACGTATGCGGACAGGAAGTCTCTGGCATCTCCATACTCGATTTCATCGATAAAAACACGATTTTAATCTGTCACAATCTGTCATGGGTGATCGACAGAATTTCAACCATAGCTTCCGAATCGCTCTCCGAGCAAACCCTTATCGCCGAAGAGGGCGACCGCTATGCTATGCAAAAAATCATCGATGTAACAGCTTTTCAAAAAAAGATAACTACATTTCGAAGGATAGATTATGGAGCAAGCAGTGAAGCGAATGCGCCGGCGGTCATTCGTTTCAACTGCGCACCACAAGGTGTTTATCACAAAAATTTCGATTTAGTCAGCCAATCGTTCTCCCAATTCATCGAAAAAGGCTACACTCTTTACATACTCAGCGACAGTGAAAAACAGATAGAACGATTGCAAGCTATTTTCGAAGAACGGGGTGACTCCATCTCGTTTACACCGGTATTGAAAACCTTGCATGAGGGATTCGTCGACAACGATTTGAAAATAGGTTGTTTCACCGACCACCAGATATTCGATCGGTTTCACAAATACACTTTGAAAAGCGAGCATGCGCGTTCTGGGAAACTGGCTCTTTCCTTGAAAGAGCTCAACCAGATAGAAGTCGGCGACTACATCGTGCATGTGGATCACGGTATAGGTCGTTTCGGGGGATTGATACATACCGAAATCAACGGAAAAATGCAAGAGGTCATTAAACTGACTTACCAAAACGACGATATTATTTTTGTCAGCATTCACGCCTTGCACAAATTGGCGAAATACCGGGCAAAAGAGGGAGAAGCTCCTCGTATCAACAAACTGGGAAGCGGTGCTTGGGAACGCATGAAAGAGAAGACGAAAGGCAAGATGAAAGAGATTGCCCGCGACTTGATAAAACTCTATGCCGCCCGTAAAGAAGAAAAGGGATTCGCTTTCTCGCCCGACTCGTTCCTGCAACAAGAACTTGAAGCATCGTTCATTTACGAAGATACTCCCGACCAGATAAAATCCACAGCCGAAGTGAAAGCCGACATGGAACGCGAACGCCCTATGGACAGGCTCATCTGCGGCGACGTGGGCTTCGGGAAAACCGAAATTGCCATACGTGCGGCATTCAAAGCCACCTGCGATAACAAACAGGTCGCAGTACTCGTGCCTACCACCGTATTGGCCTTCCAGCATTACCAAACCTTCAAAGAGCGATTGAAGGAGTTCCCGGTACGTATCGAATACCTCAGCCGAGCCCGGAAAGCCTCAGAAGTAAAAGCCATTTTGAAAGACCTCGCCGACCGCAAAATAGATATTATCATAGGGACCCACAAGCTCATCGGGAAAGACGTGAAATTCAACGACCTCGGGCTTTTGATTGTCGACGAAGAACAAAAATTCGGAGTGGCCGTAAAAGAGAAACTCAAACAGATGAAAGTGAATGTCGATACCCTTACGATGTCGGCAACTCCCATACCTCGCACCTTACAATTCTCTTTAATGGGTGCACGCGACCTTTCGGTTATCTCTACCCCTCCGGCCAATCGTCACCCTATCCAAACCGAAGTACACGCTTTCAACGACGACATTATCAAAGAAGCGATTAACTTCGAGATGAGCCGAGGCGGACAGATTTTTTTCGTCAACAACCGTATTCCCCAACTGTACGAACTCGAAAACACGATTCACCGGCTGGTTCCCGACGCACGTGTCGTAATCGGGCACGGACAAATGCCACCCGAAAAATTGGAACAGGCAATTATCGACTTCGTCAACTATGATTATGATATTTTACTGGCTACCACCATTATCGAGTCGGGAATAGATATGCCAAACACCAATACGATAATCATCAACGATGCACAAAACTTCGGATTAAGCGAACTGCATCAACTGCGGGGACGTGTAGGCCGCAGCAACCGAAAGGCTTTCTGTTACCTGCTCACTCCACCGCGCCACACATTCTCGGTAGATGCCCGCCGACGATTACAAGCCATCGAAAGTTTCTCAGAATTGGGAAGCGGCATACACATCGCCATGCAGGACCTCGACATACGGGGAGCCGGTAACCTCTTAGGAGCGGAACAAAGCGGTTTCATCGCGGATTTAGGCTATGAAACTTACCAAAAAATTTTAAAGGAGGCTGTCGAAGAATTGAAAAACGATGAATTCAGCGACCTCTATTACGGAGCCGATTCGGATACGAAACCCGAAGAGTTCGTCTCGGAATGCACCATTGAGTCCGACTTGGAAATCTTATTCCCGGCAAACTACGTACCACAGGAATCCGAGCGTATCTCCCTATATCAAGAGCTCGACAACATGGAGCGTGAAACCGATATACGACAATTCTGCGAGCGCTTGGAAGACCGTTTCGGACGCATACCCCACGAAGCTATGGAATTGATTCGGGTAGTCCGTCTAAGACGGCTGGCTAAACAATTAGGAATCGAGAAAGTAGGGTTGAAACAGGGATATATGTATCTTTACTTCGTTTCGGACGAGCGTGTCGCCTATTATCAATCCGCTGCATTCGGTCGCATCTTAGGATTCTTGCAAAAAAATCCCAAACTTTGTAAATTGCGGGAAATAAACGGTCGCCGCTCGTTAGCTATAAAGGACATCACTTCGGTGGAATCGGCGGTATCGGTTTTGGAGGAGGTGTTGCAGACACTTCCGGTTTAGCAGAAGACGGCACTTCCGTATTTTTCTCTTTCATGGTTCCCCACGGAATACCCCACAACTCATCGGGATTATGGCCAGCCGTCAATAGAGCCGAATTAATATAATCCCGTCCCGACGGATTTTGGAACGGATACAGACCGAACCGGGGCATGATAGCAGCGTAATGTTCGAAAATTTCGGCTTGTATAGATTCATAGCTTACCCAATTTTTATTAGCCGAAAAGCAATATAACTGCAAAGGCAACCCGTTATCGTTAGGATCTAACGTTCTGACCATAAGAGTCAATTGATCGTTGATAAACTTATGTTGTTGTAAATAAAGAGTCATGTAAGCTCTGAAAAGCCCTAAATTCGTCTCAATCGTTCCGTTCACCAGCCCCGCGCTATTTTCGGTATTTTCTACAATTCCTTTTTGTTGTTGAGACTCTTTTTTCTCGATGAAATCGCGCAGAATATCGATTTGTTTCAAATTTTGCAATAATTCGGGGGTACAAAATTTTACCGTGTTCAGGTCGATGGTAAACGAGCGCATGATACGACGGCCACCCGAATCGGACATTCCGCGCCAGTTTTGTACCTCCCCTGAAATAAGCGAATAAGGAGGAATCGTCACTATGGTATTATCGAAATTCTGAACCTTCACCGTATTCAACGAAACATCGATAACGACTCCGTTCACGGCACCACCCGGCACGACAATCCAATCGCCGTTCCTTATCATATCGTTTTGCGAGAGTTGTACACCGGCGACAAAGCCCAATATGCTGTCTTTAAATATCAACATCAGCACTGCGGCAAATGCGCCCAGTCCGGTAATCAAAGCCATCGGCGAACGTTCTATCAAAATAGATACCGCAATAATCACCCATATCCCTATCAAAAGTCCTTTGATAATTTGTATCATTCCCTTCATCGGCCGATCCCGAAATGCGGTACGACGAGAATAGATACGCCAAAAGACCGAAATTTGCGTATTGATCGAGAAAACGAGGACTCCGAGCAGATAAATCCAGCAAACTTTTTCGATAATCCGTAATAGTTCGGGAGTTCCGTGAAAAGCAAATGGCAACAGAGATAAAATCACCAACGGCGGGATAACATGCGTTATATGGGTAAAGACTTTGGCTTCGACCAACCCTTTCAACAGATCCCCTCCTTTATATTTTATAATCCGATGAATCACATAAATAACAATCATTCTCAAAATCCTTGCAACCACAATAGCGATCACAAAAACAAGAATACCATACACAATTCTATCCCAAACCGGCGAAGACTCTCCCGTTATTCTATGCAATAAAGAAGATACCCATTCCATGAGCCGGTCGGCTACTTCATAAGCTTTATTCATCAAATATCTTTTTTGTTAAAACGTTTTCATACCCCAGAGAGTTCACTACCGATCAGAGATCGGGTAACCCGCTTAAATAAGTCTCAAACAAAAAAAGAAATTCCTTTCAGAAGGAATTTCTTTTTTCCACAATAAACGAAAACTAATATATGCAACTATTGAACCGCCACTTTCGTTCCATTAACAATATACATTCCTGCTGGAACCGTTATTTCTGAATTTCCACCCGAAACTCTGACCATACGAATCAACTGCCCGGTAAACGAATATATATAAATATCCATATCCTTTGGAACAGAAACATAGATAGCTCCCGATCCTCCATAAACGACAAGGCTGTCGACAATTCCCGACTGAACACCCGATGGAGTTTTAATATAAGGTTGTGACTCGTTTCCATAAGGATCGATAGCCGTTATAGCATACACATATCCCGATTGAGTATAAGAAGAAACATCTATACTTTTTTCCCATGTAACTCGCTTCAAATAGGCCGATGTTTCATAGGTTTGAGGATTATTAGCCACGCGACTGGGTACGAAATACACGGCATAACGTATCGTTTCATCTGCATCAGCCGACCAGCTCAACATATTTCCCGACACCGAAATATCGGTAATATCGGGCAAATCACAGGGCGTTTTCCAGCTCATAACGGGCGTTAACGCCGGTTCGGTAAATTTATTCTCGGCGACATAAGTATCCAACCCGTAACTGAAAAACTGCGTCGTATTGAAAAAGACGTGTCCGGGAGCCCCCATCAGATCGGTCGATCGGTTCATATCCACTTCAAACCCGCACTCTTCCGTACCTTTGGCTGCTGTCGCGGCGATAGAACGTTCCACCATCGACAAACCGTTATATTCGTTCTCGCTCATGCCGAGCCGACGCAATACACTTTTCATACGCTGCGGACTATTTTGGGGCATCGTAGAAATTCGCATACTCGAATAAAAGTGTCTGTCCATCGTCTTGGCCACCTTCGCCCACCACGGAACCAATGTCTTATACCCCCAAACATGAGTGTTGAAACTCGGCCAGTAACATTGTGGCGAAATATAGTCTATCGTTTTCGCTTTCAACCAAGCCACTCCATCGCAATATAGTTGGGAATAGGCACTCGTTCCTCCTCTTGTATTCAAATACTCTATACCATACGAAGCGGCGACACTACTGCTACCGCCCCATATCCCGAAAGGCCCTATACCGAATTTCACGGTCGGTTTCGTCTCCTGTATCATAGCGTAAATATCGGCGATAAGTTTGTTGCAATTCTCACGGCGCCAATCCCCCACATTTTTCCCTTCGGGTTTATATAGACTCTGAGAATAGGCATCTTCATTTTTAGTGCCTTCGTAGGGGTAAAAGTAATCGTCGAACACAATACCGTCAACATTGTACTTGGTGACTATATCTTTGGTAACCTTCACCAAATACTCGATTACCTCGGGATTCCCCGGGTCGAGAATAAAACTCGACGAATACTCCAACAGCCACTCCGGGTGATTCTTACGTATGGAATCATCGGCTCCGTTCATATTTTTTTCACTCTCATAGCGATATGGATTGATCCATGCATGAAGTTCCATTCCCCGCTTATGCGCCTCCTCTATGGCAAACGCCAGCGGATCATATCCCGGATCGACCCCACGTGTTCCCGTCAAAAACTTCGACCATGGCTCGTAGGCCGAATTGTACAAGGCATCCGACATAGGACGCACCTGCAACCAAACCGCATTCATACGGGCCGCCTGCATACCATCGAATATCTTAATCAGAGCGGCCTTTTGCTCTTCCGAAGTCTGGGTCGATTTGGGCCAATCGATGTTACTCACCGAGGCCAACCATGTTGCACGAAATTCACGTTTTGGAGATTCGGCCCAACACCCCCAAATAATACCGATAGTTAAAAAAAGGAAGGATAATTTTTTCATGTTATTCACAAAACATTAGTGTATTTTGCAAATATATCCCTTTAAATCAATTCTTCAAGGCTATTTTATTTAAATAAATAAAACGACACATAAAATATATAATTATTATACAAAATCGCTAATTGAACATAATACACAGAAGTAAGAAAAGAATCGCTATCTTTGCAAGGAATATGAAAACAGATTACGTTTCGTCGTAATCAAACGACTTTGCGTCTGTTTTCGTGCAGTATTTTGCAACAAATTATTTCGATTATAACCGAAACAATATTATATAATGAGTTTACAATGTGGCATAGTCGGCTTACCTAACGTGGGTAAATCGACTCTTTTCAATTGTCTGTCCAACGCAAAAGCGCAATCGGCAAATTTCCCGTTCTGTACCATAGAACCTAATGTAGGTGTCATTACAGTACCCGACGAACGATTAAACAAACTGGCAGAACTGGTGCATCCGCAACGAATAGTCCCCACCACTGTGGAGATTGTCGACATCGCCGGATTGGTCAAAGGAGCCAGCAAAGGCGAAGGTCTGGGAAATAAATTCTTGGCGAACATCAGGGAAACCGATGCAATCCTGCATGTATTGCGTTGCTTCGACGATGACAACATTACCCACGTGGACGGAACGGTCAATCCGGTACGCGACAAGGAAATCATCGATTTCGAACTCCAACTGAAAGACTTGGAAACCATAGAATCGCGCATTTCCAAAGTCCAAAAACAGGCTCAGACAGGAGGAGACAAAGCAGCAAAGGTTACATACGAGGTTTTAAGCCGATACAAAGAAGCCCTCGAACAAGGGAAGGCTGCTCGTACCGTCACTTTCGAGACCAAAGACGAACAGAAAATAGCTCATGACCTTTTCCTGCTTACCAACAAACCAGTAATGTATGTCTGCAACGTGGACGACAACAGCGCCGTATCGGGTAACAAATACGTGGATATGGTACGCGAAGCCGTTAAAGACGAGAATGCCGAAATCCTTATCTTGGCAGCTAAAACAGAATCGGAAATCGCCGAGTTTGAAACTTACGAGGAACGACAAATGTTCCTTCAAGAAATAGGCTTGGAAGAATCGGGCGTTTCCCGTCTGATCCGAGCGGCTTACAGCTTGCTCAATCTCGAAACCTACTTCACCGCCGGACCTCAGGAAGTACGGGCATGGACCTATTTGAAAGGCAGTAAGGCTCCTCAATGTGCCGGTATTATCCATACCGATTTCGAAAAAGGTTTTATCCGAGCCGAAGTAATCAAATACGACGACTATATCGCTCTCGGTTCCGAAAACGCTTGTAAAGAGGCCGGTAAAATGTACATCGAAGGAAAAGAATATGTCGTACAAGACGGCGACATCATGCACTTCCGATTCAACGTATAATTTACACAGTCATTACCATACAAAAAAATGCGATGAAAATTCATCGCATTTTTTATATCCTCCTTCAAGAACCGTCAATGCTTTCCCGATAGATTCAAAATCTCGTCATAGCGGGATTTATTGCCCAAAATACGACAAGCCTCCTTTAAATCTTTATCGTTTTTGATCGACTCTATAATTTCGCCTTTCTGATAATAATACCGTTTCACAATCTCTATCGAAAGTAATTCGGCGATTTCATCGTGAAAAGTCTCCAAATCCCTATCCAAATCGTGATTCAAACAAGCTTCAAGCGCTTCGAACTGCTTCTGCGTGTTTTCATCGAAATATCCTTCGAATTTAGCGACCTCCTTTAAGTCGGACAATATCCGTTCACTCTGTTTGTCGTATTTGAAATCCTTCGATTTCACAAAAGCTTTGAATTCCTCGTATTCTTCGTCGGACAATTTAAAATCTTTCGGAGCCGGAATCGTATCGTGCTCGGCTGCATACCGAGTCGCATAATCGAAGAAATAGAAATCTTTCATCAAATAATAGCTGATATTCCCCCGCCTTTCCATCGAAGTTTCCACATCGGGTTTTATACCGCCTCCGTCACGGACAATCCTACCGTGAGCGGTCTTGAACTCGTGGGTAAGGCTATCGGGAATACGGGCGACGCTCCCGTCGGGATTGCGATGCGAATAATCGATAGCTTGTATCAAACGTCCGCTGGGTATATAATAACGAGCGATCGTTACCTTCAACATACCGTTATAAGGCAAAGGCCGTGTGGATTGCACCAATCCTTTGCCATAAGAACGCGAACCGATAATCACAGCCCTGTCGAGGTCTTGTAAAGCTCCTGCCACGATTTCCGAAGAAGATGCGGTTCCTCCGTCGATCAGCACGGCCAAAGGCATTTTCACATCGACTGGCTCCTGAGTGGTTTTATAAATCTTATCCATCTTCTTATTTCTTCCCCGGGTAGAAAGCACCTCTACCCCCTTCGGAACAAATAAATTGACAATCTGTACGGCTTGCTCCAAAATACCACCGCCATTACTGCGCAAATCGAGAACCAACGAAGTTATCCCCCGTTTTTTCAAGTCTTGTAAAGCCCGTTTCACTTCTCCGGCCGAAGTATCGGTAAAACTACTCAAATAAATATACCCCACGCTATCGCATACCACATCGTAATAAGGTACGGCAGGCATTTGTATCTTCTTACGGGTCAACTCGAAAGAGAGCAAGTCTTTCACACCGGGACGTTCGACCGTAACTTTCAACTGCGTATTCGCAGGTCCTTTCAACCGCTCGCTCACCTTCGCACTCTTCCACCCCAACACAGTATCGTTATCGATCATCACGATTTTATCTCCGGGACGCAAACCCGCCAATTGAGCCGGCATACCCTCATACGGCTCCGAAATGTAAACGGCATTATCCCGCTCCATAATGAAAGAACCGATACCCGCATATTCTCCGGTAGTCGAAAAGAAAAAATCGTCTTTCTCTTTCTCAGGTATATACTCGGTGTAAGGATCCAGACGCGCCAACATCGCATTTACACCGTCGCCGATAGCCTTCTCGGCATTAATCGTATCGACATAAAACATATTCAATTCCTTAAAAAGAGAATTGAATATATCGAGGTTACGTGATATTTCGAAATTTTTCTCGTCAGATTTGCCTGCCCATATCGGATTTATAAATCCCGAACAAAAAGATAATACCGTTACTGTCGCAAAAGTCAACCTTATATTTTTCATTTCACTTCTTTTAATCACACGAAGATAACTAATGCCGAATATCTTCGGCAACCATAGAAGATACTTTTAACTTTATTTCAGTCCAAATCTCATCGCTCATCTTAGTACCGATTACTTTAATCACACGACCCGCCAATAAAGAACCGATAGCGCCGCAGACTCCCAACGAGCAATTTTGAGAAAGACCGTAAAGAAATCCCGAAGCATATAAATCCCCGGCTCCCGTAGAATCTACTCGAACCTCTGGTGTCGCAGGAACCTCGGTAATTATGCCTTCACACCCTACGAAAGAACCTTGTGCACCACATTTTACGACAGCAATCCTACAATATCGCGACAATATCTCTGTCGCTTTACGGGGCTCTTCGCCTGTATAGGCCAATGCCTCTTCCTCGTTCGCAAATAGGATATCCACATAATTCTCCACCAAATCACGGATAATCGCATAATTATCTTTTACTACATTGTAACTCGCCATATCGAAAGAAACAGACAAGCCGGCCTCTTTTGCCAATTGTACGGCTCGTAAAATCAACGAAGTGTCTTGCACCAAATACCCTTCGATATGCAGTATATCATACCCTTCGAACATTTCGGCAGAGAGCTCCTCGGCGCACAAAGTAGCCGCAGCACCCAAGAATGTACCGAAAGTCCGCTCTCCATCGGGAGTAATCATCGTCATGGCACAACCCGAAGCCTGTTCTCCTTCGATCAATAAAGTCTGCACGCCATTGCGCTCCATATCCTCCCGGAAGAAACGTCCATAAGCATCCCGACCTATTTTCCCGATGAATCCGCTCTCTATTCCCATACGGGCTACTCCCGAAACAGCATTAGCGGCCGACCCGCCTGATGCTAAGGTGGTTTCCAGCCCTTCGAAAACCGACATGATTCTCAAAAGCTTCTCTTCGTCTATAAGTTGCATACCGCCTTTCAGCAGCCCCATCTCATCGAAACACTCGTCGGAATGTAACCGTGCAAGTACATCTGTAAGAGCATTTCCCAATCCTACTATCCTCATTCTGGAAATTTTTTTTGCAAATATATTGCATAATTGGAAATAAGCCATTACTTTTGCAACGCATTTTTAACGAATGCAATCTTCTTCAGTAGCTCAGTCGGTTAGAGCATCTGACTGTTAATCAGAGGGTCGTTGGTTCAAGTCCAACCTGAAGAGCCGATTTTGATATTTTTATTCTTCAGTAGCTCAGTCGGTTAGAGCATCTGACTGTTAATCAGAGGGTCGTTGGTTCAAGTCCAACCTGAAGAGCTTCGGGAGTTCGTTCGTAAGACGAACTCTTTTTGTTCAATCAAACCGATAAATCATGGACGATTCAAACTCACGAACGTACACAAGTAGTATTAACATCTCCCGTGGGAGTAAGTGAGATTTGATGTCGAATCTTGCGGGCTCCCTTCGGGATACAAAAAAGAAAGGAGCAACGCAATGAGAAAGTATCTCTTTTGTGAAGCAGGTTTTATCGAAAAACCCAATTGGCTTCCCAACTGCTGGGTAAATGTCGAATGCCCTACACCCGATGATTTCGATTTCCTCGAAAAAGAATTGAATGTACCGGCTGCATTTTTACACGATATTGCCGACACCGACGAACGTCCCCGTATCGATTCGGAAGGAAATTGGTTGTTGACTATTTTACGTATCCCCATCTTCGTAAAAGACAACAACATTACCTATACGACCGTACCTATCGGGATTATTACCAATAACGAAATCATCATTTCGGTCTGCTATCATTCGACAGCCATGATCCCCGATTTCATCGAATATACCCGACGTAAAGGAATAAATGTCCCCAACCGATATGAACTGATTCTCCGTCTGATATACTCTTCTTCCGTATGGTTTCTCAAATACCTGAAACAAATCAACAACGAAGTCAGCACAGCCGAAAAAGAGTTACAACAAAGCATACGTAATGAAGACCTTCTCCGTTTGATGAACTTGCAAAAATGTCTGGTCTACTTCAACACGTCTATCCGAGGAAATGAGGTAATGATAAGAAAATTGCCCAAAATATTCAATGAGAAGGATTACCAAAATCCCGAACTTTTGGAAGACGTGATGATAGAATTGAAACAGGCCCAAAATATGGTGAACATTTACAGCGACATTTTAACCGGAACGATGGATGCTTTTGCCTCCATCATCTCGAACAACGTCAACACCATCATGAAACGCATGACCAGTCTTTCCATCGTTCTGATGGTTCCCACTTTGATAGCCAGTTTTTATGGCATGAACGTAGACATACACATCGAAGAACTTCCGCACGCATTCTCTTTAATCGTTTGTTTCTCCGTGCTGTTGTCTGCTTTGGCCTTCATTGTATTCAGAAAAATCAAATGGTTCTAAGATATTTTCTCGGATAACGGTGGAGTACCACCGTTATCCGAGAGCTTGATTCCGAAAATTATAAAAACACCCCCGAAACAGTACCCGATTATGAAAACCAGAACACTTTATATCTCCGATTTAGACGGGACTCTACTCAATAGTAATTCGATCGTAACCTCCCATTCTGTCGAGAATATCAACCTTTTACTGCAAAAAGGTATGCTCTTTACGATAGCTACGGCTCGAACACCAGCTACGGTCGTTCCCTTACTGAAACAATTACAGCTCGACCTACCGGTAGTACTCATGAACGGAGCCGTACTCTACGACATACAAAACAAACATTACATACAAACGAATGGATTCACCGATGACTCGGCCCTCCGTTACATCTCGGTACTCGAAAATAGAGACTTGATCCCCTTTGTTTACCGAATCGAGAACAATAAACTCCAAGTGTTTCACAAACCACTCGTAAACAATATACAACGGGATTTTAAATACAAGCGGGAAAACACTCCTTATAAAGATTTTATACCCACCGACAACTATACGGCCGAACTGACCGATAATCCTCCCCTATTCATGCTGGTCATCGACCGTTTCGACAAACTCGAAACAGCAGCAGCCGAAATAACCCGTGCCGGAAATTGTAGTGTGTTCTGTTATCGCGACATCGCTGTTCCCGACTATGGAAATCTGGAAATATATCCCAAAGGAGTTTCCAAAGCAGCGACAGCCCAGCTTATAATCGACCGAATAAATCCGTGGGAAGTCGTAGCTTTTGGCGATAACCTCAACGATTTACCCCTCTTTAACTTGGCAGACCGCCGATATGCACCGGTCAATGCTACCGAAGAAATCAAAAGACAAGCGACGGCTATCATTCCCGACAACGACCACGACGGAGTAGCTCGATTCCTTTGCGAAGATTTTCTATAAATCGCCCTTTATTTATAAATAAAATATAGATATATTATAAATAATATAGAGCAATTATATACTAAAAATCAATTACTTATCGACAGCATTATTTTGTCTAGCCATTTCCGCCTCTACTTGTGCTCTCGATTTACTGGTTGTCACCACATAAACACCCAAGAAAACAAGAAGAATGGCAAAGCCCTTTTTCAAATCAAAGCTATCCATTCCCCACCAAACAGCCAACAAAGAAGCGACTATCGGCTGGGTATAATTATACATGCTTAAAATAGTCGGTCTCAAACGTTTTTGTCCGATAGAAACCAACATATAAGATAAAAATGTAGCACCGAATACGACAAAAAACAAATCGAGATAAATCGTGCCGCTAAGATCGGAATATGGGATGCTCAACAAATCGTTTCCCCCGAGCGGCAAACAGCAAATCGTAGAAAACAAGAACATCCACTTCATCAAAGTCACAGGTGTATACCGGCTTATCAAACCCTTAAAAGCCACATAATAAATAGCAAAACTGATTTCAGCGACCAAACAAAACAAGTCTCCCATAACCCGGCCACCCGAAAGCCCTTCCGAAACAGTACCCGCTCCGTTCAAAATAAGCATTAAAGCTCCCGAAAGCCCCATAAATACACCCACAACCTTCTTGCCGGTCATAGGCTCTTTCTGGATAAATGCAGCCAATATCATGGTAATAATAGGAGCCAAAGAAGCGACGACCGAAGCATCTATCGGCGTCGTATAAGACAATCCCAACACAAAGAAACCTTGATTCAATGTTATCCCGAACAAAGATGCTACGAAAAGCAAAAGCAAATCTCGTTTAGTAATCGGCTCCCGAGGCATAAACAAAGAAGCAATCCAAAAAAGAATCGCCGCCCCGGCCATACGCATGTTGGTTAGCGAAAACGCCGAAATCGTTCCGGTCAAAAAGATTGCTTTGGAAATAGGCGACATAATTCCCCATAAGAAATTTGCCGTGAACATAGCCGAATGGCCTTTTAATTTTTCTTTCATTCCCTTGCTGTTATTTCGGGCGCAAAAGTACAAATTGTTTCCACAATAAAGATTTTTCATACGACTTTTATTTCTCCGTCTTTTTCCGTTCACACAATAAAGAATTATCTTTGCAATAAACCGAGGAAACAGGCAAGCCACGGCTCAGCCCCGATAAACCGCCACAGTTCCCTCATGCACGACATTCAGCAAAATATTCACCTAAAAACAATACACATGAAATTCAAAAGTCTTATTTTTATAGTTCTTGCAGCTTCTATGACTTGTACCGACATTTACGCAGAAAACAACCGCCCCATCGACATAGCTTTATGGGAAAACGGGCCGTTAGAAAAGAATGACGATGAAGGAAAAACATACGACGAAAACGTCAGAATCTATCGCCCCTCGATCAAAGTCTTTCTACCCGAAGGGAAAAATACAGGACGAGCCGTCATCATGTGCCCGGGAGGAGGATATGCCCTTCTGGCCTACGACCACGAAGGATATGCCTATGCCGACTACTTCAAACATCAAGGCATCGCCCTCATTGTCCTCAAATACCGCATGCCGCACGGAAACCACAAAGTCCCCATGTCCGATGTTTGCGAGGCCATGCGGGTCGTAAAATCCCATGCTGCCGAATGGAAGATAAACCCCGATGACATAGGAATTATGGGCTTTTCCGCCGGCGGACACTTGGCTTCCACTTTCGCGACCCACTATCCGGCAGAATTACGGCCAGCTTTCCAAATTCTCGTTTATCCGGTAATCTCTATGGACGAAACGATAACTCACAGCGGGTCGAGAGAAAATCTCATCGGGAAGAATCCGAGCAAAGCACTCATCGATTACTATTCCAATGAGAAACACGTCAACGCAGAGTCACCACGGGCTTTTATCGCCCTCTCCGATGACGACCGAGCTGTCCCTGTCGAAAACAGCCTCCGTTATTACAAAGCCCTGCATCGATATCAAATACCGGTCTCATTGCATATTTATCCCACAGGAGGTCACGGCTGGGGATATAATGAGTCGTTCCGATTCAAAAAAGCCGTTCATGATGAACTTTCCGATTGGTTGCGTTCATTTTGAATAAGCTCCAAACATGAAAACAAAAGCATATTTTAATTGGAGCAGCGGTAAGGACTCGGCTTTGGCCCTATACAGAGCGTTAAACAGATTCGACATCAAAGCGTTGCTTACGGTTATCGACTCTACGAACAACCGCATTCCCATGCACGGAACCAACCTCGACCTATTGAAAGCACAATCTCAAAGCATAGGAATTCCGCTCGTTACCTGTGACATAAATACCGAATATTCAGAAGATAAATACAAAATATCTTTACAAGAAATCATAGACAAATTCAAAAGTCAGGAAATTTCCACTGCCCTATTCGGCGATATTCATTTGCTGGAATTAAAAATCAGCAGAGAAGAAAAATGCAGACAAGCAGGATTAAAAACAGATTTTCCTTTATGGAACAATTCACCCCAAGAGCTATTACATGAATTTATAGACTCCGGTTTCAAAGCCATAATCACCTGTGTCGACGGTAGTGTACTCGACAAAACTTTCGTCGGCAGAATAATAGACTATGATTTTATAAACGATTTACCCGACGGCGTCGATATCTGTGGCGAAAACGGAGAGTATCATTCATTCGTTTTTGACGGCCCTATCTTTAAAGAATCCGTTCCTTGTCACTTGGGCCCTGTATCGTATAAAGAATATCCTTGTCAAGATCTGAAACAGAACACCGGATTCTGGTATATCGACATCTACAATGCTCCCTAACAAAAAAATCTACAAGAGGATAACGACTGCATTGTCGTATCCCCTTGTAGAATAGCATTACAGGAAAATCGGCTTAGAGAGATTTCTCAATCCTCGGCCCGTATTTTTCCAACAAATGACGAGCTGTATCCAACAACGAACCCTCCCTGTGTATCTGAATAGGAGTAGTACTATCTACCCACTCTTGCTCAAAAGTCGCAAGCCGGCTCTTCAATTCATCTTTATTCAACTCTATTCCTTTTTCCGCCGCACCGATCACAGCATCAAAATAAATTTCCCATCGTTTGGCATAATAATCGTTCAGAAGACCGGCCCATGTACGACTCGCATAATCGTTCAAACTACCGCCCCATGTAGTTATTAAATTACGAGCATTTTTCTCATAATAATTTTTCAATTCGTCGGTATCGCCCAAACTGCGGGCATCTTCAATCCATTTATCCAACGATGCCCGGTTGTGGAAAGAATTCAACAATTCCAAATCGGACAGTATCTCTCTCATTTCAGAAGCCTTTTCTTTCAACCCGGGAACATTCCGTTTCTTATAAAAACCGTCAAATTCTTTTTTCACGTCCAAAAAATAATTGCCCAAGAGTTGACGACCTGTCATAATCACATCTATCTCGAATGCATCTCTGTCGCAAGACGGAACTTCCAATAAAAGCTCCCACACCCGCAGCAATGTAGCGTTATCATACTCGTTACTGATCCGTTTATTATAGTTATCTCCCAATTTCGGCCGATATCCGGGCAAAATACCTAATGTACGGGGTACTTGTACAAAAACATCTTCAAACAATATCTGCCAAGCCTCGCGTACCGATTCTGAAACGGCTCCTACATGCCTATCCGCCAAACGCTCCACCCAATCCTTTCCATTCACATCTATCGTCCACGCTTTCTCAAAGATATATTCATAAGGGAACTGATTGATATCCAGTCCTTCCAATGTAGAGCCTATACCTTTTAAGTTGTCTCCTCCATTTATCAAAGCGTTATCGAGCCTGTCACCGCTCTCTTTTACATTTCCGGTCAACGTGGTATTACCTCCAAAATTCCCCAAATAACACCAGATATAAGGCTGCCCATGAAATTTCTCCGTACTTTTCCACAGCTCTACATTTTCACAATGATAATCCAACAAAACCAATTTATCGGACGGAACCCCGGTCAACAGAGCTTTCACCCGAGGTGCTGTCCACAATTTTCGATCGTGATAAAACATCCATGTCATTTGCAACCACACGGCATCGGGGTCGGCAGCAGCCAACGATTTATACATATCCGAAGATACCTGTGCCAGATATTCGGGCTCCCAGCTCGGCGGATCCACCTCGTTAAAAGGATCCACACCATAAATATGGTCTGTCCCGAACATCTTTTCCTGTTCTTCCAAGAAACTCTTTTGAATCTCTGCAAAAAGCGGTTCTTCGGGATTCAAGAAATGACAGCGATACGAATCGCCGAAACCCGCCCATTTTCCCAAATATTGAATATTGGCATCGGGGTGAATCCGTTTCAAGGCAGCCGGCACATGCCCTGCAAAAGCGGGCAATACCGGCGTCATGTTCAATTCGCGCTCACGAGCCAAGATCTTTTTCTGCAACTCGGCCTGAGATTCCAACCATTGCATGGGTAACGGCCCGTTCCAGCCATCGATATTCGCCATGCGATGCCACGGTAAATAAACCGGGCCCGTAAAATAAGAACGAATCTCTTCATCGGTCAGCCCTATTTTTTTCCACACTTTATACCACACCATCTCTTGGCCGGTTATAGCTAATGGCATATTCACTCCGTTCAACGCCATCCAATCGATAAAACGCTCCCAGTCCTTCCATTTCCAAAAAGGCATGGAATACCCGTAAGTACAATAATTCAAGAAAAAGCGATTATCCACTTTCGCTTCTACGACGACCGGTTTTTCCACCATAGGTAACACATCGGGCATTTCGACCGGAATATCGGCATACCACGATACAGTCGTCAGACAATAATATTTCAAATAATAATTCAATCCGGCAGCCATCGAATTAGCGTTATTCCCGCTAATGTGGATTTTTCCGTCCTTACTTTCCAACGAATAGTAATCCCTATCCTCCTCAGGAACTATCTCGAACACGAATCGATCGGCATATTGGGGGATTAAACGATGAGTAAGTTGTTCCACGGCCAACACATTGCGATCCTTCGAGGAACAAGCCGTCATTCCCAATAGCATAAAAAACGAAGCAATAAAAAATAGTTTTTTCATCTTTCTATAATTTGATATAAATATGCTTTTTGTACAAGAAAAAGGCAATGAGCCAATTAAACATAAGAAAGGCGAGCGCATAGGCCAAACTGCCTCCGTAATTCCCGAAAAGAGGCTGCCATATCCCTTCGAACGATATTGTCGTCCATTGGAGTTTACGGAATAACCCTCCGGCAATTTCGCTGAATATATAAATCGATAACGGATTTACGCCTACTACCAAGAACGGAAACGACCAACGCGTCCTCTTCGAATCGTCGATAATATAAATGAGTGTCGCAAAAATCAGAGAGGTGATACCGCAAGTTACCAAAACGAAACTCGGAGACCACAGCCGTTTGTTTAAAGGAGCGGCATAGCTCCACAGATACCCGATAACGAACATCGATGTACCCCAAACCGCCAACTTCACGATTTGTGAACGTATCTCCTTCTCTCCGACGATAACTTTTCCGCAAAGAAATCCTATCATCACCTGAGCTATTGCCGGAATCGTACTCAATATCCCTTCGGGGTCGACGAATTGAGCTCCGCCCAAATACATATGAGATTTTCCCAACACGGCATAATCGACCATAGAGACAATATTCCCGGCACATTTCTCAAATCCGTTCCCGAAAAGTTGCAGCAAATAATACCCGACAAGCAAAACGGCGATAATCGTCGGGAACAAACGATGACGAACAGTCACAGCCAAAAGAGCTACAATCCCGTAACAGATTCCCAGTCGCTGCAATACACCCATAATCCGTAAATTTTCAAGCGTATTGTATTCACCGGTAGCAATAAACGCCAAAATCCATTTGAGGGAGACACCCGACACGAAAATCAATGCCGTGCGCCGCAGGATTCGGGCAATCGAAACCCGCCAATCGAAATTCGATTTATTGAGCGACAAATAAATAGAGACTCCCATGATAAACATGAAGGCAGGAAAAACAAGATCGGCCGGTGTAAATCCGTCCCATTTCGCATGTTTCAAAGGAGCATATGCATATCCGCACGCTCCTGCATTGTTGACGAGAATCATACCGCAAACGGTAATACCCCTCAACACGTCCAATGAAACCAACCGTTTAGAAGTGCTCGTCAACGACATATCCAATACATTATAATCGAGAATAGAGTTAACACGGCTCCGATAAGTGTTTCATAAGGAATCAGTTTCAACCGGTCTCTAAACGTCAAATCGCAAACCCCTCCCGTAGCATGGAAAAACGACCCGTGAGGCAAATGATCCAGTACGGTAGACCCGGCATTAACCATCGCCGCACCCCATATCGACGAAACGCCCACTGCTAAAATCGTATCGGCAAAAGAGGCAGAAGCCAACGTAGCTCCCGCCGTAGTCGAAGCCGTAGCGGCAGACATTAAAATACCGGAAATAGGAGCAATCATATCCTTTCCCATACTCACATGATCCAACATGGCCAAGATATAATCTTTCAAAGTCGAATCTTTAATCACACCGGCAATAGTCCCTGTACCGATCAACAACACGGCTATCACCGACATTTTCTGTAAACCGAATTCGATACTCGGCAATGCATTTTTCCATTGCCGCATACATATCAATCCGCACAATCCACCTGCCGGAAGAGCTACCAAAGGGTCTACGGTGATACCGCACAAAGGTCGTAAAGCCAACAGGAAAATAGTCACGACGGGAGCCACCAAACTACTCCATAACGAAGGTAACCCATCGTCGTGTCCCATCTCTTCCCCATCGGTATGAACCTTACGAGGTTTCACCGGGAAAAAACGGGCTATCACGAACACGGTAAACAACAAACCTATTATGGCCGGTATAATATTGGCAAACATAACCGAGGGCAAATCGGCCCCAAAATTCTCGGCCGCAATAATCGTGTTGGGATTGGGCGAAATAATATTTCCGCTTTTCCCTCCACCTATCATCACAAGCAGCAGTTGCGGAGTAGGAATCCCCAACCTCCGACCGATAGACAATGCAACCGGAGCTACCGTTATCACCGCTACATCGATAAAAACGCCTACCGCACACAACAACATCGTGGCAAACGCCAAAGCCAAATAAACACGTTTCTCACCCCAAAACCTGATTATCGCATTTGAAATAGTCATTGCAGCCCCTGTTTTTATCAGAACACCCGACAATACCCCCGCCGTCAGAATACGCAACACAGCCGAAGAGACATCTTTCACGCCCTCGGTCATCGACACAACGACTTCCTCTAAGGAGAAGCCTCCGGCCAAACCACCGATCAAAGCGCCCAAAATAAGGCTATAAGCCGGTGAAACTTTCTTGATTATCAAGAATATCGACACCAGCAATCCGATTAATGCACCTACCGTACTATCCATGTGTCCCTATTTGAATGGTTCGCATAATCTGTGTGACGACCTGCCTTATATTCTTCAAAGCAAAATCCCGATCCATTGCTTCCTGCAAAGATACCGGAGCCGTCTGTATGGAAAAAATACTGGCAAATCCCATCTCATTCAATATTTCGCATGCCTCCACACAGCCGCCTATGGCAATTACCGGGACAGCCTCCTCTTTCGCATAACGCAAAATTCCGCCCAACGCTTTGCCCATACCGGTCTGTTTGTCCAATTTCCCTTCACCGGTAAAAATCAAATCGGCTCCCTGTATCGTCTCCCTGAAACGGAGCATATCCAAAACAATATCAATCCCCGATTGTAACTCGGCATTCAAGAATGGCAGCACGCCGCCACCCAAACCTCCGGCCGCACCGGCTCCCGGAATTTCCGAAATATCCATCTGCCTCGTCTCCTTTATCACTTGCGCATAATGAATCATTCCCTTTTCCAAAAAATCGACTTCATCGGGAGAAGCACCCTTTTGGGGAGCATAAACAGCGGCAGCTCCGCGACTACCGTAAAAAGGATTATTTACATCGCAAGCTATCGTAAAAGAAGTTTCACACAACAATTTGTTAGCCGAAGAACCGTCCACCCGGGCAATCTTCCCCAAACTTTCGCCAACAGGAGGAAGCTCCTCGCCCCGCTCGTCCAAAAAACGATAACCCAACGCCGCCAACAAACCGATACCTGCGTCGTTAGTAGCACTGCCGCCGATACCCATGACAATGCGACGACACCCCCGCTGCAACGCATCGGCAATCATCTCGCCGGTTCCCCATGTAGTCGTGAGCAAAGGATTTCGTTTTTCTTGCGGAATCAAAGGCAAACCGCTTGCAGCTGCCATTTCCAATATAGCGGTCGATCCATCAGAAGTAATTCCGTATGCCGCTTCCATCGGATTCATAAGAGGATCATGAACACGGCACGATACCCGCTCGACGGACATATTCGAGCAAATCGCCTCGACTGTACCTTCACCTCCGTCGGCCACAGGCACTACCACCACCGCACATTCGGGAAACACGTCGATAATCCCCTGCCGCGCAGAGGCTGCGATCTCCTGCGAACTCGCACATCCTTTGAAAGAATCAAAAGCCAAAATTACCCTTTTCATCACTCTCGCTCCAAAACATTCCAAAGTTAATAAAAATAAGACCTATTCCCCTTTATATCGTTCGACCAATTTAATCGCGCTTTGTAACGGATCTTCGAATGACGTAGAGGTATTGTGCCACGGAGCTTTTATCCAATTTTCCTCCCAACGGTCCAAATCGGCCCGCTGTTCCGAAAAATACAACTTCATACGGGGAATATAATAATCCTTTATCAACCCGCTCCAAAACCGGGCGGCATAATCTTCTTGGAAACCACCCCATGTCGTAATCAACCGCTTGGCATTAGCCTCATAGGCATCTTTCTCCAAATCCGTTTTCCCCCAATCGCGGGCCATATCCACCCACTCTTCCAGTCGATACAACGGATGCGAAGCCAACAACTTATCCACATCTAAAAGAATCTCGACCGAACGATCCAACTGCTGCATGGCCGCCACTCGGTTCCCCAAAGAATCTTCTTTCAAAGCCCGCTTATAACAGTCATCAGCTTTGGCGGCCAAATAATAAGAGGCATATTCAATGGCATCATTCACATACAGCGGCGACGATTCCAAACTATCGGCACACGACAAAAACAGTTCGACACCTTGCAAGAACGAATCGCTCACGTCCAACTTACTGATTCGGCGAGTATCCGGGACAACCGTTTGCCAAGTAAACCGGGGGTAAGAATACAACGAGCTATAAACTGTTTCCCTGAACTGCTGCCAAGCACTATCCATAGCCGCCGGGCAACCGCCGTAACGAGCCTTACAATAAACAGGCAACCAAGAATCCAAATCTATCGAATCGCCTGTCCAACCCATATCGGCCAACAATTCATAAACGACCTCGTTATTTTCAAGCCCTTCGGGAGCAGAACCGAACCCGACCAAATTACCGGCATTCGCACTATGCAAAGCTTCGGCCGAAGAGGTCGCATACATCTGCAAATCGCCCGTCATCGGAGTCTTTCCCCCAAAGTTCGGCACATAACTGAATATCCATTTTTTCCCATAAAAACCATCATGATTTTTCCACGTTTGTTCAGTGCCCCAAACCCATTTCGGATAATCGTTTCCCAAATCGATAATAATCATTTTATCGTCGGGAACCCTGCTCAACAAAGCCTGCAAGCTAGCCTTGTCCCAAAAATCGTGTTGATATCCGAAAGTCCAGCCTTGCGTTACCCAAACGGCATCGGGATTACCGGCCGCAATCGAATGATATATAGATTCGCCGTATTGTGCCAATAACTTGTGTTTCCCGTCATCGTCACCCTCGGCGACAGGCAATTTCATCTCATTGAAACTATCCGACAGATAGTAAGTATTTTTCCCAAACTCTTTTTCCCACTCTTCGATAAAAAGTTTTCCTATCTCCTTAAAGTAGGGAGTCTCGGGAGGCAATACATAAGCGTTGTATTTTTCATCGAATCCGCCCCATTCCAAATGTTTGAATTGTATCTCGGGGTGTCGTTCGGCAAACGCAGTAGGTACAAAACCGGCAAATGCAGGAGCAATAGGCTCCATACCCAGTTCACGCATTCGATTCAATATCTTGTGTTGCAGTTTTATCTGCTCCTTTTGCCAACCGTCCGTAAGCGGGCCGTCCCAACCATTCAGATTCCCCATACGATGCCACGGCAAATGTGCCGGGCCGGTAAAAAAAGCCCGTATATCCTCTTCTTTCAATCCCATTTTCAGCCACACTCGCTCGGCAATCGCCTCGCTCGCTACGGTAGCCAACGGCATATTGACTCCCCGCAGAGCCATCCAGTCGATTTCCTTTTCCCAGCGTTCCCAATCCCAATACGGAGTTGTATAACCAAAGGTACACACATTCAAGAAATATCGGTACTCATACGGCGTAGTCTGCTTTTTCAAAACAAAATCGGGCCAAGTCTCAGGCAACTCCATACGCTCCCCGCTCCATGTTTTCATCGCCGAGCAAGCCTCTCGTAAATAAGTATGGAACGCATAACAAATAGCCACCGAGCTGCTGCCTCTCAACGTGAGAATACCGTTTTTAGCCTCTACCTCGAAAGTCTCTTTCCCATTCTCAGGAGCTATCTCCTCCAACTGTATATCGGCCGCTCTCTCCCCGATTTGCCGCTCGATTAAATCAAAAGCGGGTTGTATTATGCCGTCTTTCTCGACCGAAGACGAGTTACAAGCACACAGTACGATACAAAAAAGCACAAACAAACTACTTGATATGTGGTATTTCATGGAATTATTTTTTTAATTAAACCTATTACCGAATAAAAATCGTGTCATGAACCACTTACAGACCCGATATTCTATAATATCTCTTGTAAGAACAGAAGCAACTCACGACACGATTTTCATGAACCTATACTCTATCTATCACTTTATGATAAGTTTCTGTATCGCTTTATCAACAACGATCAAATAAACACCTTCTTCTATCGGCAATTCCAAAGCCGAATGATTGGCTATGATTCCTTCATAAACCAATCCGCCGGTCATACTGTACACCTTAGCGGTAGCAGCTTTATCCAACCCCGTTGCATAAACGATATTCCCATTATTCCAAATGCGAACAACATCTTTTACATTTCCTGTGATACCACTCAAAGAAGAGTACTCTACGGCTCCCACCGAAGGAGTAGCAGGACGCGCATTACCCAATTGATCGACCGTGGGAATCTCCACGCCATCTACCACGGCGATACCTGCACCCGAAGCAATACTGTTTTCTGCAATCATCGCAACCTTCATATCGCCCGAAAGAACACTCGTCTGGTGATTATAGCTCTCATCTCCCTCGTCCCACGGATTTTGTTCGGTAGCGGCGAAAATGACATCGCTATCGAAATTAACGGCTTTATTCGAACCGTCGGCAAAAAAACCGTCAGAAGCAGCTACGTATAAATTGTTCTTGCAAACCGGTAATACAGTTTGGGGCAAAGGTTGGTTATTAGCATCGACTTGTCCCGCCATATAAAAGGCAACTATATCGAATCTCGATTCGTCGTCCATCCACGTATTGCTATAATTTTCAGCAAACAAATTGTTCACGAAAGTAGGCTCCATAGTAGTGGTAGCCTTCGACCATACGCAAAGCGCACCACCGTTGCTTCCCAAATTACCGACAAACGTACAATTTACAATAACCGGAGAAAAAACATCAACAGCGGTCGCTGTCTGCATATAAATAGCACCACCACGATCGTCTGCTATATTATTGGCAAATGTAGAATTAGCAATATAAACACGGGGAGAAGGATTCTTTGCCGTCGCATTTACACCTATGGCGCCACCCGCTGCCCCTTCATTTTCCACGAAAGAACAATTTTCAACACGCAATTCCGAATCTCCATAAGCACAAACAGCACCGCCTCCATAAGAAGCACCGCATCTGTTTTTGAGGAATAAGGAATTTTTCAAAAAAGCATTGGAACCACTCACCCTTATCACGCCGCCATTATTGACTTTACTGCTAAGAGGTTCGTAATTATTCGAAAACTGACAGTTATTAGCATTCAGTGTCGAATTGCCACTCAATCGGATAGCAATATTCTTAAAACCGTCGATGATAAGATCGTTTAATGAAATCTCAGATGCTTCACCGACCGTAAACAACGATTCCAACCCTTTTATGGTTACTCGTTTTCCATTCTTTTTATTGATACCGTTAAAAGTTAGTTTCTTTCCTTTGATGGCAATACCGGTTCCTTCACCGTAATCCAACACTTCTCCATCGAAATTAAACTCGATGACACTGCCCGATTCGGCATGTTCAATCACATACACCAACCCACCGGCTGCTACCGGGTCCATGTCGGCCGTCGTTACTTCCAAAGTTTGTGCAAACATCGTACTTGTACACAATGCAAGTACACACGTTAAAAATGTAACCTTCTTCATAATAATTTAAAAATTTAATGGTTAATATAGATATTTAAAACTGCTATTCTGATAAGCATTAGAAACTCGAATAACATAAAGTCCATTTCGAGAACCTTCCGGTAAAACTATATTCGTTGCATTATCTACATTTTGTGTCTTTACCAATTTTCCCGATATGTCATAAATATTCACCTGAGACGTTGTTTTGAGATTACTAAGCGAAAAACCGTCGGCACTCCTGATAAGGTTTATTTCCTGCAAAGAAGTAGCGTCATACACTGCACTCCCCTCGGCTTCGATAGTAACGAATACAGGTAAATGATCCGATACATCTGAAAGTGTCAGACCCGGTTCTTCGGTAACGACACCCGTCTCCGTGGTTGTATATTTAAGAGAATCATCGGGTCGATAAGAGATAATCATATCTATGCACGACGTAGGGTCCTTAGCCGGGTAGGTATATAGAGCCGTATTGTTCAGTATCGAAAATCCATACTCTTTGAAAGTCACCATTGCCCGATAAGTAGGCTGAGCATTGAAGTCGCCAGCGATAAAGACAGTCTTATCACTTTGCCGTGCAAAGCGGATAGCCCATTCTGTCGCAGTATCTCGGTCATCGGCATTAAGAGAATAATGCGTACAAAGGAAATAGAAGTTGTCAAATTCGGCAATGAGAAAACCGCGGGACTCCTTGTCTTTCGAAGTATCCGATGGGGCAAAAGACTGGGTTTTCACCGATATAGGTTCTGTCTTCGATAAAATACCTATGCCATAATAAGTCCCCACCAAAGCAAAAAACTGCGAATGCATGCCAGTAGATTCGGCCAGTTCGCTTAAATAATCATGATTAAAGATACCTAACGAACGGTTATCGACTTCTTGCAAAGCCACGATATCGGGATTTTGCGTATTGATAATGGTAGCAATATCGGCCAACCTCGATGAGGTCATACTATGACCTTTAATGTTATAAGAAAGTAACTTCGTCGTTCCAGCCGATATAGAACCAGTACATAAACTTATAAACAAAATCAATATCGATAATATAAATACCCTTTTCATAACAAGAAATTAATATTTTACATACTCCAATTCTGTCACAATAGGCAAGTGGTCGGATAAAACAGACTGAACGGTTTGAGTTCTCACAATTTTCCACCCCTGTTTAGGTCTGGCGAAAATATAATCTATCTTTCTCTTGGGGTTCCAAGCGGGAACAGTAAAATCGTAATCGGTTGCCAAAAACCAATTTTCCAACATATTATACTTAATTTCCTTTGACGAAGGAGCTGTATTAAAATCTCCTCCTAAAACCACAGGGTATCGATAATCATTGAAATACTCGGTAATAAAAGCGGTCTGTGCTTCTCTCGTCTTTGGCAACTGATAATCCAAATGTGTCGATGCAAAACAAATCGTATCTTCGCCTATTTCAAACAGACCCTCTAACAGAGCTCTACGTTCTTGCGCTTTATTGGGCCACGGCAAAAAAGTTTTCTTCGTATCGATATAAGGGTATCGGGAAAGGATTCCTATACCATAATATCCACCCTTATAATCGATTGTTTTCCCATACACGCCAAACATCTTTGTAAAATATGCCAATTCCGAAATATAGTCACGCCCGATTTGATGCGGAGCTCTCTCTCCTCTATCGGTTTTACAATCTATTTCCTGCAACGCAACGAAATCGGGATTGAAAGACTTTATATGCGAAGCCAGTTCCTCCAACGATGCCAATTCTCCAAAACGAATATTATAGGTCATTACCTTTATTCTCAAAGTGTCTTGTGCATATACGTTTCCAAACTGGTATAAAAACACGACAATCAAAAGATATTTAAATGCTTTCATTTTCTACGGTTTTGAAATTTTCAACACAGAAATAATAGGGAGATGATCGGATGCATTTACCCCCGTAACGACAGTATGAGAAACAACATTAAAATATTCCAAAGGCCTGTAAGCGATATAGTCTATTTCCCGATTGGGCGCATTAGAAGGAATTGTAAAATTTTTCGGATCTGTATTCGTCCTGACAAATCCGGCAGCTTCCAACTTGCCGATAATCGAATTATCCGGTTTCGAATTAAAGTCCCCTCCTAAAATAATAGGAAAGTCACTTTTAGAAGAAAGTTCTTCCATCATAACGGGGAATTGTCTATCCCTTTCCGCCTGAGTAACGGATAAATGGATTACCGCCAAATAAACATCGATTCCATTGAACTTTATCTTGGCTGTCCCCAAAACGTTACTTCCCGTAATAGTCAGTCCATCTATCTCTTTCGGGAGATCATGATTTACGATTTCGCTCATTTGAAAAGAAGAAAGGATAGCTGCACCATAAGCCCCGCCCTGAAAATCTTTTTGTTTGAAAAAATAATAATACGGATAACCGGCCAATTCTGCCAATTCTTTAGCCTGATCCACACCCAAACTTCTTGTCGTTTTATAATCTACCTCTTGCAACAAAACTACATCTGGCTTTTTGCTTTTTATCACATTCGCAACGTTATTCACATCTGCGGTTGTTGTTTCACCCGATACACCATAATAGGGTGCACAGTGTTTTATGTTATAACTCATCACGACCAGGTTTTCTTTGGGTTCAGTGTTACCATCCCAACCGGCATCTCCTTGCGGTTCATTGGCTTTACTACAACCCATAAAAACCGCACTGATACTCATCATCAATATAAACACACGTTTCATCATAATCATATTTTATAGTTCATTAATATCCACACTATTAGGATTCTAATAGTGTGGATTAGAAATTCAACTTATTCCGGCCAACCGGGATTTTGACCCAACAGAGGATTTTTCATTCTTTCCTCATAAGGCACAGGCCACAAATAATGCATAGCCGGATCGAAATAACGGGGACCTCCTTCTGCTCTCGATTTTTCGTAAATCACATCGCCGAATTCATCGACTCCGGTATCGGGATAAGGATTAGCGCCCAAATCGTTCATACAAACGGTTAGACTAGGCCCTGTAATAGCCCGACCAAAACGCAATTCACCTTCTCTCCAACGCATTATATCTGCATATCGCATACCGTCGAACGAAAGCTCGATACGTCGCTCTCTCTTTATTTCGGTCCACAAATCGAGATTCCACTGTTGCAACTCTTTCAAATCCATTCGATGCATACCCACTCGATCTCTCAAACGATTAATAGTCTCATCGATTTCAGTTTGGGTCAATGTCCCGTTCATCTTATAAAGAGCTTCTGCATAAATCAAAAGAACCTCTGGATAACGAATTACGTTCAAATTGGTGTGAGACCTGTTGGCATTTCCGGCAATACTTATCTCATTGTATTTTTTGAAATAAAAGCCGGTTATCCCGTTAGCTCCGTTCCGGCCGGGTTGTAACGACGAGAAGCGTGGTAACTGAAATATATCGTTCGGACGGCGATATTCGGCATCTCCATCGTCACCGCCACCCCATTGATCACCGGGAGTAAACAACGTCATTCTCATTCTCGGATCCCTGTTTTGGAAATAATCGGCATAATGTTCCTCAGGATACTTATACAGAGGTGACGTTTTTATATCTGTACGTTTATAATACTCCAATCCCGGCTTAGCTGGCATACCATCGATACATAAATAAGCATCGACCAACGTTTTGGTAGGATTAAATCGAATAAAATCCACCGGCGAACAAGTCTCGTTCGACATGTTATTATTGCGAATATCATTCACATAGATACTGGAAATAATTGCTTCGTTATTATCTGGATTATTCTCTATATCTCCTTCGAGATGATACAATTTTTCATAATCATAAAGATCGTAGGGGCCATTGTCTATAATCTCTTTGGCAGCTTTGGCAGCAATATCATAACGTTCGTTTTGAAGGGCGATACGTGCTTTCATCGCCAAAGCTCCCCAGCGGTCTATACGACCTACATTATCTCCCGTTTGCCTTTCATGAGGTAATTTCGAAGCAGCCCAATCCAAATCGGTCATTAAGCTATCGATAACTTCACTTCGTGGAGTACGAGGTCCATAAGCTCCTTCGGACGTAATAACATGGTTAATCCAGGGAACATCTCCAAAAAAAGTCGTCAACATAAAATATACCCACGACCTTATGACCTTCACCTCGGCGGCATAGACATCTTTAACATCTTGGTCGATTTCGGCCCGATTGTAATTATCTAGGAAATTATTGCAAGTGTGAATATGTCCGTAAGAATATCTCCAATACGAAGTAAAGGGGAACCCATCGGTATAAGCATGTTTCCCTCCCGATACTTTTGAAAGTCCGCTGTTTTTATCACCCCATATTACAGTTTCGGCCGTAGACTCTGCCCATTTAATCAACAACTCATATTCAAATGTTTCATAACAAGGATACAATGCCGCGCGCAACTGCTCCTCCGTCTTCCAATAAGTTTCATTAGTCACGGAATCCTGAGGATATCTGTCTAAAAAATCATCGTTACATGAAACCAACAATGATGCCAACGGCAAAAAAGCCGCAATATATTTAATCGTTTTCATATGCAATGGTATTTATTAAAATGAAAGAACTAAACCGAATACGTATGTCTTTACTTGGGGGTAAACATCGCCCGAAGATTCCCGTACTTCCGGATCATAAGCACCGAAATATTTAGTGAATGTCAGTAAATTATCTGCCGACGCATACAATCGCAACCCCTCTATTTTCCATCGATTAAGAAGTTTTTTGGGAATAGAATAACCCAATTGTACATTTTTCAAACGCAAATACGAAGCATCTTCTTTCCAATAATCACTGAATAATAAATTATGAGATTGAGCTTGATACAGTCTAGGATATGTGGCATCGGGGTTGTTAGGAGTCCAGCGATCCAAATGTTCTACCTTAGGAATAGAATAATCGTTGATAAAACAGTGACGGGCTTCATCTGACAGATAACCATTTACTTTCCCCACTCCTTGGAAATAAAAACTAAAATCCCAATCTCTCCATTGCAACTGGCCTCTCAATGAATAGGAATAATGCGGATACGGATCGCCAAATACAACCTTATCATATTCATCTATTTCTCCATCTGGAATTCCACCGGGTCCAGAAATATCTCGATATTTAATATCTCCCGGTTGTGTTATAGCTTCTGCCGCTTTTGGAATAGCGAACTTAGGATTAATATACTTTCCATTACTATCGACACCGCCAAAGTCATCAATCTGTGCCAAACCATCGGTCAAATAACCATAATAAGCGTCGATAGGATCTCCTTCTCTACGAATGTTATTGGTTAATCGAGGTTCACTCGTTCCTAAATCGACAATTTTATTTTTGGCATCAGAAAGATTGAATAGCAAATTATATTTCACTTCTCCAATCTGGTCTCGCCAACCGATTTCAAGCTCCCAACCTTTATTTTCGATTTTACCCATGTTTTCATAAGGCAAATTAGCCGTTCCGGTGATTCCTACGACCGTAGGATAAACAGGTTTCACCAATGCATCGATATTATCTTTCTTAAACCAATCGAAAGAAGCGGTCAACCTATTATTAAAGAAAGTCAAATCTACACCGACATTCAACATTCTTATCGTTTCCCACTTGATATTGGCATTTCCCAATTTACTTTGTTGAAAACCGATATTCTGTTTTCCTCCGATCGGATAACTTTCTCCCGAATCAATAGGAGTCAAATATGGATAATAATCGCTACCCACATTCTGGTTTCCTAATTCACCCCAAGAAGCCCTCAGTTTACCGGAACTCAACACAGGTTCTGCAAACTGCATAAATTCTTCTCTGGAAAAATTCCAACCAGCCGAGAAAGATGGAAAATATCCCCAACGATTATCCCTAGCGAAGCGAGAAGTACCATCGATACGCATATTCGCTTCTACCAAATACTTTCCATCAAACGCATAATTCACACGGCCGAAATAAGAGCGCAAAGCCCAAGAACTCTTCGTACCGCTATTCGTAATATCCTCGGTCCCTGCATCGATCACATAAATGCCATCAAATGGTATTTTCTTACGACTCGCGCTTAAACTACTGAAATTATACCACTCTTGCGAATATCCCAACAAAGCCCCGATCTCATGTTTATTGATCTGCTTCTGAAAATTCAATGTTAACTGTAAGGTTTGAGTCAAAGCATCTTGATGTGCTTGGCTCACCGAATTTCTCATATTTTTATTAGCAGGATCGGGAGTCCCGTCTGAAAAATATTCCGGTAACGTAGGAGTAAACTTATCAGTTTCTCTGAAATAATAGTTCGCAGCATATTGTCCTCCTAAATTCAAACCGTCGATTATACGCAAATCCGCACTCACGATAGTATTCAATGTACGAGATTTTCTCTTTTCCTCTCCACCCTCTGTGGCAACATAAACAGGATTATTTATACTCCCGCTGGACCAATATTCGGTGTCTTCCCATAATCCCATCTCATTTTGTTGTTGCCATTTCACCGGTAACAGCGGAGACATACGTTGGGCTAAACGAAATACGCCACCAGTACCCGAAAATCCGGACGCATTACGGTAATAATCGACAAAACTGACATTCCCGTTTATTTTCAATCGATCGAAAACCTCTGTATTCACATTGATTCTTGCATTGTGCCGTTTTGTTTTAAATGCATCACCCACGACCAATCCATCTTGATCTAAATAACCGTAAGACATAAAGTAGCTGCTTTTCTCGCTTCCACCTCTTACACTTACCGAGTGACTCGTTTGCAACGCATGTTTCTTAAAAATTTCATTCACCCAATCTGTGTTCGAATATTCATTGGGATACATTCCCGAATCATATTTTTCAAAAGCATCCACATCATAAGGTCTGGAAAAACCGGCGGCAGACATTGCCTCGTTAGACAACTCCATATACTGCCGGCCTGTTACCAATTCCGGCAAAGCGGTAGGTGTTTGCATACCCACATATCCCGAATAGGTCAATGTAGCCTTCTCCTTTCGTTTGCCCTGCTTGGTTGTAATCAAAATAACCCCGTTGGCCGCACGAGCTCCGTAAATAGCGGCAGATGCAGCATCCTTCAAAACCGACACACTCTCTACATCATTGGGATTCAATAAATTCAAATCTCCACCCGAAACTCCGTCAATCAATATAAGAGGTGCGGTACTACTATTTATGGTACTGACACCACGAACCGTTATTGAAGGCACGGCTCCGGGCTGCCCAGACGAAGACGTAATGCTCACACCCGGCAATAAGCCTTGTAACCCCGCACTGACATTAGCGACGGGACGGTTTTCCAATTCATCTCCTTTTACCATAGATACGGCCCCGGTTACGTTCACCTTCTTCTGTACGCCATAACCGACGACCACCACATCGTCCAAAGAAACAGAACTCTCCATGAGAGAAACATCTAACACCCCGGCCTGCAATACCTCTTTTTTCGTTTCCTTATATCCGACATAAGAAAATTTCAAAGTACTACCCACGGGTGCGTTTAACGAATATTTACCGTCCAAATCGGTACTGGTTCCTTTCGATGATCCCTCTACGGCAACAGACGCTCCGATAATAGGCTCGCCGGTCACTTGATCTACGACAGTACCTTTGACCGATACGATTTGTTGCTCTTTCGATGCAGCTCCCGAACTGTCTTGTTCCTTTTGATTGTATAAAAGAACACTATTATCCAAGAAACGGAATCCGACATCTGTACCCTTAAATAGTTGGGTCAGCGCCGTCTGCAAACTCACATTTTCGACCTTCAAGGAAACGGTCTTGTTCGGGTCTACAAATTCCTTACTATATGCCACATTTACAACAGCTTGCTCCTTTATCTGTTCCATCGCTTGTTTCAATGTAACATTCTGAATGTTTAACGAGATTTTCTGTTGCTGAGCATAAGCAACCCACGGAAAAGCAAGACAAAGCCCTCCTACCACACACCACTTTCTGATGTATGGAAAAACGTATTTTTCCAGCATAAATTTTGAGTGTTTGTTAAGTTATTAGACTAATTATTTTTCTTTCACAGCATATACATTCTCCGATATTTCATTAAACTTAATTGGGGTAATGGCAGACATCATTTCAAAAATACCTGACAAATTGTTTAGCTTGCAGGTGAAATTATATGTGAACGCAGCTATCTTTTCACTGCGGATATCAAAAGAAACATCAAATTGTCGAGACAATGTAGTCAAGACCTCTTCCAAAGGAGCATTTCTGAATATCAATTTATTTTCCTTCCAAACAGAAGCATCTTTATAATACTCGTTCTTCATGACTTTACAAAGCCTACTTCCTTTTTCATAAATTGCAGTCTGGCCGGGAGCCATCTGATATGTTCCCGATTTTTCTGCATACGGATAACTTATCACTATACCCCCTTCGTCCAACGTGGTCGTAACCACCGAATCCGTAGGATATCCCGATACGTTAAAACTCGTTCCCGTTACACGGATATTCATTTCGTCTGCCTGTACCATGAACGGTTTAGATATATCCTTCTTTACTTCAAAATAAGCCTCGCCTACTAACGATACTTCTCTTTTATCCTTCGCAAATTGCTCTGGATAAACCAACTTCGAGTCTGCATTCAACCACACTCGCGTTCCATCTTCGAGCAATACGACCAATCGTTCTCCCTTCAAAGAACAAACCTCTTTATAGACAGGCTTCGATAAATCGATATTCTGATAAGCCAAATATCCGACATTCAACAATACCAATGCAATGGCACAAGCCCATTTACAAACCGTCCAGACATTTCGTCTTTCGCTTCGACCTATTCTCTGCGCCAAACTTTCATACACGCCGAATTTATCGAAATCCGGCACATCGCATCCTCCCATTGGCAAAGATTCGGCATTTAACAGCCGGTTTATATCTTTGTCGATATGCCCGGATATATATTTCAATATCTCAGAATCGGTCTGATGTCGTTTTCTAAAATGCATGTTTCATTGGCTTTCATTATATAATACTATATAAATTTCAAAAAGTATTATATACAGATA
>NZ_JAIJHU010000080.1:0-9169 GCF_022723415.1 Barnesiella sp.
ATAGGGGGGGGGTGAAAGACAAACACGATACATCGTAAGGTATTAACCTCCTCCCCTGTGTTTTGCAACGCAAATATAGGGGAGGTGTCCGCAGGACGGAGGGGTTAAAAATACCCACAGCAAAGGAAACGAATTAAGGTGTCACCCTCTCCCCCTGCCGTGCCCCGTAGCATTACGGGGCGTTTCCGTAAGGAAATATAGGGAAATCGGAGGGGTTAAAAACTAGAAAGAAGAAACAATATAAGAATTTGGTACGACAACAACATCTGGTTCCGATTCTCAAAAATCACTCCTAAAATAATCCCCGCGAATCATCAAGTCCGATATTCGCCACGACTGCTTCATTCTTTCTATCGCCTCGGGACAAATACCGGTTGTATCCCCGGCAATCGTCAAATTCCAAATAGCCGCGACACCCAGATGAGACGGGTCTAGAATGCTCTGCCCCATACCTTTCCAGCCATAATCGTCCAGTCCGGTCAAATCCAGTAATGTCGAATAAATATCTACTTGCCCCATAACTTTCTCGTACCGCATGCCCACCGGCGAATTAATCACGATAAAAGGAGTATATTCAAACGGAGAGACAAGTCCACCACCCTCTTTTGTTTCACACAACGACTGCCGCAAATAAGCCAATCCCTCATGGTCGCCCGTCACGACAATCATCGTCTCGTCGAACAACCCCTCCTCCTGCAATCGTTCGATAAACTTCCCTATTGCATAATCTGTGTAATTGGCAGCCGTCAGGTAATTGTTCAGCACCTCGGGCATTCCCGGAGAAAAAGAAATCCGTTTGTACTCATCGGGAATAATAAATGGTCCATGTCCCGAATAAGTAACCAATTGAAAAAAACAACGAGAACTATCACCGCTTCCGGCTATCTCCTCGGCTATTTTCTCGGCACACTGTTGCAAAAACGGATAATCGCCCACTCTTTTCTTCACTCCCATTCGCTCTTCTTTCGTGAAGGACTTTTCATCATACAATCGGTCGAATCCGAAAGCCATAGCCACACCCTGCTGATTCCACACGATTCGTTTGTCCGAGGTCATACCTATCATGCGACCTTTTTCTCCACAGGCCTGTTTCAAAGCCTTCGCTAGCGAAGGATACCTATGATTCGGGAAACGAATACTGTATGCACCGTTCGCTATCGGCAGCAACCCCGTATTCACCAACAACTGTGCATCGATGGAGCGTCCGCCGCGAACTTGCGTCTGTACACGGGGAGCATACAACGTGCATGAATCTTTCAACCAACGGTTCAAATAAGGAGTTACCTCCTTTCCCTCTACATTCCGTTCCAGCATCCACCCCTCGAACGACTCGGCGAGAATCACCACGCAATGCCTCCTGTGTTCCACCCCGGAAACCGGATACGACCTCGATACGGCCGAGAGCCACCGTTCTATCTCGCTGTGAATCTCCGGCGTAATAGACATACTCTCCTTGACGAACTCATAGCACAAAGTCCCGAACACCGTGAACGTCGGTGTGGCACAAGTATTTCGTTTCTCATACGACCGTTGGAATCCACCTCGAGCAAAAGTCAATCCCACCGTCGCTACGACACAAATCAAGAAGCCCGCTGCAAACCATACGGCCCGACGTCTCGTTTCCGACCGACTCGACCGCAAATCCCCGTATCGGGAAGTATAAAACAACAATCCCAAAGTCATCGCAAAGAACAAACCGTCGTACCATCGGACCGATGCATACACGCTACCCATGAAATCAGCCAAATTACCCGCAAGGAAATAACTGTTCCACGGTATCGCCGTATAATATGTCCGCCAATACATCAAATTGGCAACCAGCAAAATATCCAATAAAAAACACACGATACCGGCATACCACCTCGATCGAAAAAACACCGTGGGGAAAGCGAGCAACAAGGCGATAGCACCCTTAATCAGATAAGACTCCGGCTGGCTGAACGACTGAAAAGTCGTGTCCGAACTCCATATAACATCAAACAAAATAAATTTCAAGAAAATACAAACGGCCAGTGCGACCGGCAAACTCCACCTTTTCATAAATATTCTTTACATTTTGGTCGATACATCGGCATCCCATTCAAAAAGGGATGCCGATAAATTCACAATACGTTTCATCTCCTACGGATACACATAACCCGCATTTCCTTCATATACATAATCTCCCTTTTTATTCCCCTGCCACACGATCGTTACATAATGATCGCATCGGCGCCCATTATAATACATATACAAGGGAACGGTCCCCGGCTCCTGTTTCTCATAAATATATGCCGTGATACCTTCGAGCACATAGTCGCCCTTCTTTTCCCCTTGGTAAACCGGTGTACAATAATGATTTACGCACTCTTTATTATAATACAGATACAAAGGTATCGTTCCCGGTTCCGGGCCTAAATATACATAACCGATTACACCTTGGTATTCCCAAAGACCATTTGCTAAACCTTGCCATACCGAAGTCGCATAATGATCCATTTTGTTAGCACGAAAATACTCATACAACGGGAACAGCTGTTTGAGTCGTTTGGACTCGATATAATCCGCTACCGCTTCTTTAAGCGCAGCTTTCACAGTCGGGTCTGCCGCCAATTCATAAATGGGAATTAATCGGGGCAATTCCACATCGATAAGCCCGGCATTATCGGCATTGACCGTTCTCTGCCAGTCCGCAACAGAGCCAAATCGAGGTTGCTCCTGTATAGGGTCGAAAGTTTCCAGCATCGCATCTGTGCCACCGGTGACATTAATCGTAGCGAGCTGCCGGGAATTATTCACCGCCAAACTGGTATTGACTTGATATTCGTTCCCGATGGAAAACAAATTGAGAACATTGACCTTGAATCCCGCTTTCGTAATCGCCTCGACATTCTCCTTGCCGGCATACGTCTTATACAAGAAACTCACGCGTCCGCCCATACGAATATCGGCCAGCACATGAGTGCCGTAAAAATCTACGATATCTTCGGCAGGCAGTTCGGCGAGATCTTCCCGGAACGTATCGCTCAGATAGTTTTGTAACCGCTCGACCGCCGCCCTTATATAACATCTTTTCAAAGAATAATAATGGTCGCATCCGGCAAAAGAATATTCCGACGAATACGATGTATTTTTTTGATAATTACCGGTTATTGTCAAACTGAATAAAGCCTTTTTCGCATCGACTCCGGTGTCCACATTGTCTCCCACACGTTTCAAATACTCCTCGGCAGTAGTGCCATAATAATATTCTGTCTCTTGCGATGTCGAAGAATCGAGAACTATGCGGTCGAAATTTTCCGCCTCGAACCGGTCTATATCAATAACAGGCAGGGTAACCCCTTTCCCATGACTCATATAATTGCCGGTAACATCATATCCCCACCCCAACACACCATATTTAGGATGAGCCGCCACACGTGTGACAAGAGGCGCAGGCCCTTCTGTATTAAACTCTTCCGGCAAAGTTTCCAGTTCAGAATTACAGGAAAAAAGAAGTGAGCACACTCCGATTGCGTAAATAAAATTTCTCATAGTTTATGATATTTTGGTTAATTAATACTACAAAGATATAATTACATCGGATAGAAATACAAATTTTTCTATAAATATTTTACAACCCAATAAAAAAAATACCTGTTAAAGAAAAACAGGTATTTTACTTGCCCACAAAAATTATATTTATTTAAAACTCGACCTCTTCAAATGGAATATTATTTAATTTCGCCGCTCTTTTGGCAAAACCACTTTTGTACATTTTACCGGTTATCAACAAATATATTTTCTTGGCGTGAGAAAGAACGAAAAAATCGAGAAAAGTCTTCATATGTACTTGAATATCTTGTTGAGAAGTACTATCCATGTGACCGACTTTTCCCGGTAACAAATATACAAAATCCAATTTTGATACTTCTTTTAAAAAACTGCCACTATCGGCAGTAACGAGAATCTTTTTCGAATCGGGATTAGTTTTTCTTAAAAGTTCTATCTGACAAATACAGCTATTTATCAGTTCTCGTTGTTCTTCTGGCGAATAAACAATCTTACCATCAACAGAGTCTCCGAGAAGGTTTTGAAATCGAAAACTTAATGCAATAAAATTCTGACCTAAAATCTGTAAATTTTCATCAATCCAAGACTGTAATATAGGGGCAGGCTTAAACAACTTATTAAACAACAAGCCAAAACGATCGTCGGCATAATACATATTGGTATATATATGAATCTGCCGAAAATCTCGACCTAAATATTTCTCTGCCATTTTACGTTGAAATCGACAATCAGCCTCTGGATAACGGCTGTTGGAATCAATATAAACCGGAGTAGAAAATGTTGGATTATACGAAATTTCACCAGCTCCTATCCTCCAATCGTATTCATTAGGAAGTAATAAATCTTCTAGATTGAATGGGCTTGTAAAATGAATACGAAAATCGACTCTATGATTTAAGCAATATTCATACGTCGAAACGATTCCCCGTAGCCTATCGGCCAATCCTCCATGACTTTTCCTTCCATCGGCCATAAAAACAATCATTTTATTCGTATTTTTCCCGACAGGAAACGCCTCCTTGTAATATGGCAATAAATGTCTGCGTACTTTACGACGAAGACGATATTCTCTATAAAATAAATTATTCAAATTACATTTGACAAAATCTTTTATTCTCATGCGGTTCCAAAAATTACATGTCCTGACAAATAAATCTTAACAAAAACTCATTAAGACTGTAAAAATATAAATAGTTTCTCGGAATCCAACACAAAAGCAACATTTAATAAAACACAATAAATCAATCTGAAAAGAAAACTTTACCGATTTCAAGAAGATACAACAAATATTCACAGCGCATTCACAATAATAAATATAGAATCGAACTTAACCCTCTCCCCCTGCCGTGCCCCGTAGCATTGCGGGGTGTTGCCGTAAGGAAATATAGGGGGAGTGCCCATAGGGCAAGGGGGTTGAATATACGAAAAGGAAATACAAAGACTTTTTCATAAAATAATATTAAAATATTTATCTTTGTTCCCAACACACATAAGACAAAAATACAATGGATAACATTTTTTATAGTATACGCAACGGCAAGAATCCCAAATACAGCTATTATTTGAAATCCTATTTTCTCAGGCTGCTGCCTTTGAAAGCGATTTGTCGAAAAAGGCTGAATAAGATTCTCGCACAAGCTGATACCCGATCCGATAAAAATTACATAAACGACCGGGTGGACTATTACAATCGGCTCGCCGAACCGGTAAAACTACCCGAAGGCTCTCCCCACCTGAACGAACTCAAATTGCAAAGGAAAGGAAAAGTCTATTACTTCGATTCATTCGAATACCTCCGGTACTTCCCCGAAAACCTGCAATGGAACTACTGTTTCGGCGATATCAATTTCATGCCCGATACCCCTTCCATTGTTAAGAGCAGGCCCATTCACAATCAATCGGCAAATGCCATACTATTGAATTTGAACAAAGTGAGACATTTCATCTTCGTCAAGGACAAAATACCGTTCGAAAAGAAAATGGACAAAGTCATTTTCCGAGGAAAAGTCAACGAAGGGAAAACCAAACGCATTGCCTTTTTTAATAAATACTTCGGCAATCCCCTCTACGACTTGGGCGACACCAGTCGCAACGGCAATCCCGCTTGGCGTACCGGTAAGAAAACCATCGCCGAACATCTGCGGTACAAATTTATCCTCGCCCTCGAAGGGAACGATGTCGCCAGCAACCTCAAATGGGTCATGTCCTCCAACTCCGTAGCCGTCATGCCCCGACCCGAATTCGAAACTTGGTTCATGGAGGGACGACTTATTCCCAACTACCACTATATCGAAATCAAACCCGATTTCTCGGACCTCGAAGAGCGTATCGCCTACTATACCGCCCACCCCGACGAAGCCATCGAAATATCCCGCCACGCCAACGAATACGTCAGCCAATTCTTCGACAAGAAACGAGAAAAACTCATTTCGCTTCTCGTCCTGCAAAAATACTTCCGCAAGACCGGACAGTTGGAACAATGAAAGCCATGATTCACAAATGATAATCGGCACTTTTTGTATCTTTACATTCGATAGTTTATAAACGACAATTACCCCAAAAAATGGAAATAGAAAAATTACAATCCTTATCAGACGAAATTTTAGACGAACTGTTGATCGTATGGGAAAAGTCGGTACGCAGTTCCCATCATTTTTTAAAAGAAGAAGATATAGAATACTTCAAACCTTTAATAAGAAACCAATATTTCCCGGCTGTCAAACTGTTTGTAATACGCAATGAGAACGGGCGGATTGCCGCATTTATGGGATTAAGCGACGACATGCTGGAAATGTTGTTCGTACTGCCCGAAGAACAAGGACACGGTTACGGCAAAGCATTCGTGGATTATGCCATCGACAAATGCAATATCTACAAAGTAGATGTAAACGAAGATAACGAACAGGCTTACAAATTTTATTTGCACATGGGTTACGAGGTTATAGGACGAGATGAATTGGATCCTTCTGGCAAACCGTTCCCTATCCTGCATTTACAACAACCGTCAAGTCATTGAAAATAAATCCTCCACAGGGCTAAAATTCATGATTCTGTGGCTTTGAGGAATCAAAGTATACCACCCTTTAAAAACCTCACGCTTAAAAATCTACACTCAATAATTGTTGTTTGCAGAAACGAATCTTTTCAAGCCGAACTAAAAAAGCCCCGATACTTCGTTCGGTATCGGGGCCACAATTTTTATCAAGATTCCAAGTTATTTCACTTCCGAACCGGGAGCGATTTCATCGGTCGCCGGGGAGATGACAATCAAACGCCCGTCGGCATCCTCGGCCGAAAGAATCATACCCTGCGACTCGATACCCTTCAATTTGCGAGGTTCGAGATTAGCCACGAAGCACACATTCTTACCCACCAAATCTTCGGGAGCATAATGCTTGGCGATACCCGATACGATCGTACGTCCGCCCAAACCATCGTCGATACGGAATTGCAGCAACTTGTCGGCTTTGGGCACTTTCTGACATTCCAGCACTTTACCCACCCGAATATCCAATTTCATGAAATCGTCGAAAGCGATATTCTCCCGTATCGGCGCAGCCTTGTGATTCTTCAATTCATTGGCTTTCTTCGTCTCCAACAACTTGTTCACCTGCGCCTCGATCACGCTGTCTTCTATCTTCTCGAACAGCAACTCGGCCTTACCCAACTCGGCTCCGGCAGGCAAAATATCGGTACGTCCCAGCATATTCCAGTCACAATGTCCCAAATGCAACATTCCCCGCAGCTTCTCGGCAGAGAAAGGTAGGAATGGTTCGAAAGCGATAGCCAGATTGGCCGTAATCTGCAACGAAAGGTTCAATATCGTCGCCACCCTGTCCATATCGGTTTTCGCCAGCTTCCACGGTTCGGTATCGGCAAGATATTTGTTCCCGATACGAGCCAGATTCATCGCCTCCTTCAAGGCATCGCGAAAACGGTAATGGTCGAGGTAATTCTCCACCTCGGCTTTCACATCGGCAAACTCCTTCAATGTTTCCCGGTCATAGTCGGTCAATTCACCTGCAACCGGTACTTTACCGTCGAAATATTTATGAGTCAGCACCAAAGCTCGATTCACGAAATTGCCGAGAATAGCCACCAATTCATTATTGTTACGCGCTTGGAAATCTTTCCAAGTGAAATCGTTGTCCTTCGTCTCGGGAGCGTTAGCCGTGAGCACATAACGCAGCACGTCCTGTTTGCCGGGGAACTCTTCGAGATACTCGTGTAACCACACCGCCCAGTTTCTCGAAGTGGAAATCTTGTCACCCTCCAAATTCAAGAACTCGTTGGCCGGCACATTATCCGGCAAAATATAACTCCCCTCGGCTTTCAGCATCGCAGGGAAAACAATGCAGTGGAATACGATGTTGTCCTTGCCGATAAAGTGGACCATCTTCGTATCCTTGTCTTTCCAATAAAGTTCCCATTTATCGGGAAGCAACTCTTTGGTATTCGAGATATACCCGATAGGAGCATCGAACCACACATACAATACCTTACCTTCGGCGCCTTCCACCGGTACGGGAACCCCCCAATCGAGATCACGACTCACCGCGCGAGGTTGTAACCCCATGTCGAGCCACGATTTGCATTGTCCGTACACATTCGGTTTCCATTCCTTATGCTCTTCCAAAATCCATTGGCGCAAGAACGGTTCCCACTTGTCGAGAGGCAGATACCAATGCTTTGTCTCCCGCAAAACAGGCTGATTTCCCGTAATGGCCGATTTGGGATTAATCAAGTCGGTCGCATTCAACGATGTGCCGCAAGCCTCGCATTGGTCGCCATAAGCATGTTCGTTGCCACAGTGCGGACAAGTCCCGGTAATATACCGGTCTGCGAGGAACTGGTTAGCCTCCTCGTCGTAATATTGCATCGAGGTCTTCTCGATAAATTCGCCTTTATCGTACAACTTCCGAAAGAAATCGGAAGCCATTTCGCTATGAATCTTGGAAGTCGTGCGAGAGTAAATATCGAAAGAGATTCCAAACTCCTCGAACGATTTTTTAATAATATTGTGATAACGGTCCACGATATCCTGCGGGGTCACTCCTTCGGCCTTCGCCTTAATCGTGATAGGCACGCCATGCTCGTCGCTACCGCCGATCATGATCACATCTTCGCCTTTCAACCGCAGATACCGGGTATAAATATCTGCCGGGACATATACTCCCGCCAAGTGACCTATATGCACAGGGCCGTTGGCATAAGGCAAAGCGGTGGTAACCAATGTACGTTTGAAATTCTTCTCCATATATCGTATTATTTTCTATCGAATCACTTGGATTAAAGAGGATCTGCACCGATCGAGACCGGTCTACCGTAACCTCTGGAATACAACTCATTTTTTTTGCAGAGTGCAAAGATAGTGCAAGCCGAGAGTAGAAACAAATTTACTTGGTTATACCGAGGCGCAATCTATATTCGCATACTGCAAAGATACAAATTTCCCACCGAACGAAATACCTCGAATTATACTTTTTACGGCATAGACTCATGAAACTTGCCCACAAGACAACTTCTTGGGATAGTTTAAAGACCCATTCATTCAACCCCTCCGTCACTATGTGCCACCTCCCCTATGGCTGCGCCACACCCCGCAATGCTACGGGGCACGGCAAGGGAGGAGTTTAAA
>NZ_JAIJHU010000151.1:0-1048 GCF_022723415.1 Barnesiella sp.
CAATGGAAGAACAAGTATCTATTATCATCCCCATAATTGTGGCGTTGCTTACAGGTGGTTTTATTATATTATTTTTGGAAAACCAGCATATTGGAGCTAATGTAATCGAAAGGTATCATTTTGTCATGCAACCTTTTATGCATAGGTTGAGCAATTATTTTAAGTTTTTATCTTCTGCTAAGGTTTATTTCTCCATTAATCGAGGGACAAAGAAAGAGGATGCAGAATACGTATTCCTATTTAATGACTTAATGGATAAGCTTGGTCATTTTGCTTATCCGTGCATTTTGTCTGGACAGGATTATCCAGTGTCAAAATTTTCAGCAAAACAATTGCAGGGAATTTGTGAGGATATTAATAATGTATGGTACTATTGGGATAATAAAAGGAGCTATATGATTGATTATTGTTCTTATGATTCTCATAAGGCTGAAATGTTTGGTAAACTTGATCGCGAATATCTCAATGAGGTGTTTCCGCACAAATATGATGAGACCGAATTTTCACTTGGTATGATAAGTGATGTTTCTGGAACGTTTTATGCAAATGTATACGAACCAATTCAGCATGTCCCTTTTGAATATGAACAATGGTGTAAAAAAGAAGAAGAATTTAAAAAGTTGACGTTTGTAACTATTGGACTTTGTTTGGTTACACTTGTTGTAATTCTACTTTTAAGATATGTCACTCCTTTGTGTATTATGAATATTCTCACATTGTTGAATATCGTTTTGCTTGCAAGTTGTTTATACAAGTTCTCAAAATTAGAATCATTAGCTAGGAGTGTATTTAGATGAATAAAATGAAGATTTTACATATAGGTCAGATGATAGGAGGATTGGATATTGATATCCGAAACTCTATTATATATAATAAGGTGGAAGATAATGAGTATGTCATTGTCTGTGGTAAGGATGATAAGCATCAGCTTGTTATCAGAAATGGTGTAGAGGTGAAGGAATATCCTATATCATTGTTCCGCTCACTTAATCCTTTGAACGATTTGAAGGCTTTGGTAGAAGCTGTCAAGATTATAAGGAAGGAAAAG
>NZ_JAIJHU010000152.1:0-1041 GCF_022723415.1 Barnesiella sp.
CAAAAGGCCAGCGTGACAAAAAGCCCGGTATCTCCCATAAACATCTTGTACTGGTCGTAGTCCGTATGTGCAGGAAGTCCCACACTAGGATTGTCTGAGTGGTGAGCGAAATTCACGGTAAGGCTATCTTCCATGTCGCGCAAAAACTCGGCGATTGTTTCCGAGGATTCATTTTTCCCTAAGATGCTGGTTTGTTGGTATCGGCAGGCATTTTTACTAAGCTGGGCGGGTATTGCGCTAAACATCTTGGATATCTTACCTGATGGGTCTATCTTCAAAAAATCATCTATATATATATCCAGGATTTCTCTCTTCTTGTTATCAACCTCTGTCAAGTTATTTGTTTCCAAATAAGTATTGACAGCTTGCGGCATGCCCCCAACTAACATATACAGCCTAAAGTCACGAAGAAGCTTCCTCATAGTCGCATCACCTAAAGAACGTTTACTGTTGAAACATTCTCTAAGCATATCAATTGTAACATTATCATTCAAGGCCCAACGAAACTCCTCATAGTCCATAGGATACATCGTAAGTCTTGTTTCCTCACTTGGTATCACGATGTCCTTGATGTTCTTCCGGATAGAAAGCAATGACCCTGTCTCAATATAGTCATATCTGCGATCTTTAACCAAATATTTAATGGCCTCACGAACCTTGGGACACTTTTGAACCTCATCGAAAATAATTACAGATTTTCGTTCGTATAATCTTACACCATATATAAATTGAAGTTGCATGAAAAAATGATTGCGGTCAGAGATGTTGTCAATAGCTTCCCACAAGGCTGTTGGTGCATCAGCAAAGTCGACGAGTATATAGCTTTTGTACTCGTTTTTTGCAAATTCCTCAGCTATTGTGGATTTTCCTACACGACGTGCTCCCTTGACGAGAAGTGCTGTAGAACCGTCTCTGGTCTGCTTCCAGTTAAGCATTTTATCATATAGTTTGCGCTTAAAAACTTTTCCCATAATCTATTCTGTTTGATGGGTGCAAATTTACGATATTTATCCTAAATCCCCAAATCTTTTTGGTCAAATA
>NZ_JAIJHU010000153.1:0-1032 GCF_022723415.1 Barnesiella sp.
GAAAAAATCCTCCCCGAACCTTAGACATACGACGAATCATCATAAGTCCAAAAAACAAAATACTTAACACAAAAACAAGTACTAAGCTAGGAAATACCAGTCTTTGATAATCAAAAGAATTTTGTTCCATCATCGGCTTCACTATTGGAAAAATATATAGATAAAAAAAATAGCCTATCCCTAATAAAAACGGAAAAGCCATCAAAAATAAATAATACTGATAAATCCAACAATGAAACTTACGAATCCGAATCCCTCGATACTTAAAAAAATTCAGCATGTTTTTTCACAACCACCAAAGCTAGGTATAAAGTAACTTACTTCTTTTTCAAAAACCGTAGCAATCTTTTTCAACATACTTTCACTAGGAAAACTAATGCCATGTTCATAAGATAAAATCGCTTGTCCCGTACAACCAACTTTCGTTGCCAACTGTAATCGAGTAAATCCTTTTTCATAACGTAGCCATTCTAATTTTCCCGCAAAAAAATAGTCAAAAGAGCGACGATAAACCACTTCTTCCTTACACAACTCGTCAACTGTTACATCGAAAATTTCAGCAAGTATTTTCTTTTGCATGGAATCAGGTATTAACTCTCCTGATTCCCAACGTTTGATCTCTACTGCTCGAACCGTTTTTCCAAAAAATAAAACCAATTCTTTGAAAGTCACACGATAATATTTTCGGAGTTGTGATAAATTTTTTGAGAGCATATCTACATTTTCAACCATATTCATTTATCAACTCCTAAACTCTGAATTATTTTGATTTAGGAGAATCTTTTGTTTCAGGAGTAGACGTTGTTTTTGATGTCGAAGCTGTCACCTGTTTAAACCCTGTCGCACGAATTTTAATGCCTGAGTCTGCATAATTTGACATCGAATTTTCATCGATATTTGCCCATGGAACAAACTCTACTCCTTGTAAAGAAATCTCATCAAACGGCTTTAATCCTTCTAAAACAACATCTGGAGAAAAAGAAATGTCTACCGAACAACCAGCTATCGTACTAAAACACTCGACTGGTCGTT
>NZ_JAIJHU010000025.1:0-42209 GCF_022723415.1 Barnesiella sp.
CCGTAAGGGAATATAGGGGGAGTGTCCGCAGGACGAGGGGGTTAACCCTTACAGTCAAAAATTTTATGCTATCTTTTTCACACCCTCTCCTCAGGAACTACCGTTTCTTCGGTCTCTTCCCTATATTGTTTACACAACTCCCCGCAATGCCACTGGACACGGCAGGGGAGAAGGACAAATACGATCCATCTCATTCGATAAATAATGAGATAGAAGGGCATTAAATCTCTTTTCCTGTGTTTTGCACAGCAAAATATAGGGGAGGTGGCACACAGTGACAGACAGAGGGGTTAAATGTAGGCAAAGAGGATTACAGATTTTAAACATACCGTCTACTCCCGTCCCGAAAAACGAGCGAAAGCGAACCGCACGGCAAACCACAAATGACGCAAGAACGTCGGTAAAGTCCCGTAATATCGGCACATAATCTCGTATCTCTCCTGCAACGAAGCCTTTCGGTTGGCGGTAGTGACCCCCTCATTCAAATAATCGATAAGCACCTCGTGCGTATGAGTTATCGTTCTCGCCATTTGCATGCACCGGATACACCAGTCGAAGTCGGCGGAGAAACTATACCGCAAATCATATTCCGGCGCAATCTCCCGGCGAACGATAAACGCCTGATGGCACACCAGCATCCCCATGCGAAAACTCTTCACCGATAACCTTTCGGGAGCCTGTAACCTCCGCATGGATATAAAACGTCTTTCCGAATCGACCAATGCCGTCTCTCCATAGACAATATCGGGGTCGTTTTTTTCGATGGAATCGGCGATTTTCTGCAATGTATCAGGCTCGTGAAACGCATCGCCGGCATTCAGAAAAACGAGATAACACCCTCGTGCTTTACGCAAACCCTTGTTCATGGCATCGTATAAACCCTTGTCGGGTTCGCTCGTCACCGACGAGACCGCTGCCGAGTGCTGCGCAATCGCAACCGTACCGTCGGTCGATGCACCGTCCACGATCAAATACTCATAGTCGGTAAACGTCTGTCGTTCCACACTTTTCAACGTAGCCGGCAAAGTCCCGGCAGCGTTAAACGTAATCGTAATAATCGAAAAAAGCGGCCGTCCCATTACAATCCGTTTTTCATGAACAATCCGATATCCGAGAAACTGTCCGCCTCTTTCCGAAGTTCGTCGAACGGACGTTCCCACCATCGCGAAGCCAACAGATAAGCAATCTGCTCATCGTCGAACCGTTTCCTGATTTCCCGGGCAGGTACACCGCCCACAATCGCATAAGGAGCCACATCGCTCACCACCACGGCTCCGGTAGCAATCACCGCCCCCGTACCGATTCGAATCCCCGACATCAACGACACGTTGTTCCCAATCCACACATCGGCTCCCACCTCTACGCTCACTCGTCGTTCCCGATCGAGATACCGGCAGTCCTCATACCGCTTTTCCCGGACAAACGAAAACCCCGGTTGCCCGTTGGGAGAGAAAAAAGCCGGGTGAGTAGATACGAAGGTGCGGGTCGGATGCTGTCCGTTGACGATACGGACATTCCGACCGATCGAACAAAACGCACCGACCTCTGCATCGGTGAAATTGCTCCCTCGGCAAATATAAGTGCCCCGGCCGATACGGGCGCCGGCCAACAAAACATTGTCCTGTATGGTATTATATCCGGCCAATCGGGTACGACCGTCGATATAAGCCTTGTACGAAACCCTCGAATGACGAGCCAGTCGATAATAAAACTGCATGAAAAACATAACGATACGACTGGCTAAACGAGTCAAATCCCTCATAATCTATCTCTTTTTACGATTGAATACACGAATCCACAGATTCCCGATGAATACTTTCAATTTATGCCTGTACGAATAATTATAACGATAGGTTCGGGAATAGACTTTTCGGGCGAGCAAGTTCTCTTTTACCGGTGAAATGGGAACTACCGCTATCGGATTCATCGACAAAGTCTGCGTGCAAAGCTGCATAGTATTGCAATGCGTTCCGCTTCCGTCGAATCCCGCATTATCGACCAACGAACGGCCCGTGCCCAACATCAGCTTGTCACACAGAAACAGCGATGCATACCACCGTATGAACCACGAGTTATTCCGACCCTCGATTTGGTCGCGCAACATCTGGGTAAAGTGGAAACCTCCGTCCAAATCGAATTGCCTACACAAATCCCGTCGTTCGATTTCCTGCAACGATTTTCTACCGTTTGGCTCGAAATATTGCCATGCACGGCTCCAAGTTCCCCACCCCCAACTGTTACACCAGCGTATCAAAAACGTATCGGGCAACTCTCCTTTATGGTCGAGCATGTGGCAAGTCACATGGCAAACCTCCTCCGTATCTTTATAAACTTCCAGTGCCTCGTTCATAAAACGCAGAAAATAAGGAGAAACGATCAAATCGTCTTCCAAGACGATCACCCGGTCGTGCGTCTCCAAAACCGAAGTCACCCCCGCAATCACATTGGCTGCCAGCCCCTTGTTCTCCGGTCGCTCCACGACATTCAACCGTTTGAATTTCCACGGTTCGGCAATCACCCGACGCACGGCGGCCACCGCCTCCTCGCTGCCCTGTTTCGCGCCGTCGGCGAAAACATACAATTCGCTTTCCGCCGCCAGCTCGTTCCGCTCCAAATATTCCAGACAAGCGCGCGTATGTTCAGGACGATTATAAACGAATAAAACAATCGGGGCTAACTCCATATCGGTTTAATTTTTGAATGAACATTTTCCAAAAACACAGGTCTTCCCTGTTTGCAAAATCGCTTGATTTCTGCAATAGAAGGGTATCGACACAAAAGCCGGACACTTGTGCCTGTATAAAAACAAAATTCTTTGAATCTTCCCCGCAATAAAGCGAGCACGCCCGGTTTCAAAGGAGCTAATACCCCCCCCCACAGACACTTAGCCATTCCCGAATTTAAATCCGAAACAACCGACAAATAATAAACCCTATCCAATTTCATTTGTGTCTGGCGGGTAATCGGTCGATTTTGCCGGTCATGACACCCCGAAGTCAACGGAGTGTATCCCACCCGATAACCATAGAATCGCATTCGGTGAATATAGTCCACATCTTCGCCATAATGAAAAAACAACGGCGAAAAACCTCCCACCTTTTTCAACGCCGACACCGGGATAAACCAGAAAGCCGCATTAACGAAAGCTGCTTCGACGATATCCGATTTTTTCGATGAAACCGCCGATGCTCCCCCTACATACTTGGCGAACGAACCGTCGAGATGCTCCCCCTTCCCGTCAAGATGCACCGGCGAAAGCACTCCGTAATCGGGATATTTTTCTGCCAACCCCACCAAAGTCCCCACCGTATTCGCCTCTATCCACGCATCCTGATTCACGAGAAACACATAATCGTAATCCTCCTCCAACGCCATTCTCATGCCGATGTTATTCGCTTGCCCGAATCCGAGATTTTTCCTACTCCGCACAAGACGAATCCATCGATACCTCTCGGCGATGATCGACACCGTCCGGTCGGTCGAAGCATTATCGATTACCACAAGATCCGAGGGGTAATCCGAATCCCGAATACTACTCAGACATCGTTCGATCCACGGCTCGAAATTATACGAAACGATCACCGTCAAGACCCTCGGTCGAGCAACTGCTACCTCGTTCACGCTTCACCTCCTCTCTTCACACGACTCTTCAACATCGACAGCATCTCCTGCAACATCTCCAATTTCAACATGTATGCTCCGCCCAAATACAAAACGACATAAACGACCGGGACAAGACACAACCGCCACAAATCGCTCGGCAAAAGCAGATAAACGCCGCACGAGAGTATCGCCGACGCCAACGCCAAGATAAAATACGGAAAAATATCTTTCACATACTCCCCGAAACCGTATCCGAGAAAGCGACGGGCAAAAAAGATCGAAGCCGCCAGAGACAACACCGAATAAGAAATCCACCACCCTATCAGCCACAAAATGCCCGAAGAATAAAACAAAGCGATACCCGCAAACAAATAAATCTTTTTCCCGATTTCCAGTTGTAAATTCAGCCGGGAATAGCCCAGACTATTGAACAAATCGAAAAACAAAATAATAAACGGAGAGCATATTCCCGAAAAACAAAGCAAGCGGAAATACGGCACGGACGGAACCCATTGCTCTTTCAACATGATCGATATGAGCGGATACGAAACGACGACCATCAACAGCATGATAGGAAAAATGAAAAATGCGATGGCCCGTACATTCTTCCGGCAAATCCGTTTCAACCGTTGCAAATCGTCTTGCACCTTCGAGAAAACAGGGAAAGCGACCGAACGGAATATATTGCTGATAAGCGAAGAAGCTATATCCTGATACTTGTCGGCCTGAGTATAGTAGCCGGTCTGCGTCATGCCATAAAACTTACCGATGATAATGGGATATATCTTGTTAAACACATTGTTGATAATACCCGAAACGACCAAGTTGGAACTATATCCGAAAAACTCCCGCAACGAAGCCATGCGAAATATCCATCGGGGACGCCAGTCGTTAAACACCCAGAAAAAAACAGCCCTGAAAAACGAGAGTCCGAGTGTCTGAGCCACCAACGACCAGACTCCCATACCGCCGTAAGCCATCGCAATGGCAACGACCGAAGCGATACCCAACGACCACAAATTGACACGAGCGCTTACAGAGAGCTTGAAATGCTTCAACAACAAAGTCTGCTGTATAAGGGAAAGTGCATTCAACGGAATCACGAGAAACAAAATCCGGCAGATATATATCAAATCAGGGACTTTAAAAAACACTGCAATATAAGGAGCTGCTGCATACAACAAACCATACAGCACGCAACTGATTGCCACATTCACATAAAACACCGTGCTGTAATCGGCCTGAGTAGCCTCCTTTTTCCGAATCAAAGCCGAAGAAAAACCGCTGTCGATCAATATCCCCGACAAGGCGATAAATATCGTGAGAACCCCCACCTTGCCATAATCCTCAGGAGAAAGTTGACGAGCGAGAATAATACCGGCGACAAGATAGAACAACTGCTGTCCCAACTTGTCGGCCGTGCTCCACACGAGCGCTTTCGTCGTCTTTCTCTTCAAATTCTCCTCCATCAGCTAAATGAAAGTCGATAACCTTCTGCTCCACAAAGATAGTGAAAGGTGAGTGCAGAGACAAACGAAAACCTTGTTTCCGATTTGACTATGCCGAACCGCAGCCTATCTTCGTACTCACAAAGATAGCGAAAGGTGAGTGCAGAGGCAAATGGAAATCTCGTCTCCGATTTGACTATGCCGAACCGCAGCCTATCTTCGTACTCACAAAGATAGCGAAAGGTGAGTGCAGAGGCAAACGGAAATCTCGTCTCCGATTTGACTATGCCGAACCGCAATCCTATCTTCGTATGTACAAAGATAGCGAAAGTCGAAAGCAAAAAGCTCAATCGAGCTTAGTTTTTTGCTGAACAAGATAAGCTCCGCGGGACGGGTCTCGCATTTTTCGGAGCGAAAAAGCACTCATATATTTTCTCTTTTCGTAATTTCGCATCCGAAAACAGTTGTGTCAAACAATTTTAAAGGCTATTTTCAGTTATTATAAATATCCGGACTTCGGTGTGTACCCCCCGAAAAGTCTGGAAAAGAGAGTATGCAGATTGTAAGAATCGTTATTCTAACCCTGTGTTGTTTGGTCTTTGCCACAGCAAAGGCTCAGATCGATACGCAGTTCAGCCAATACTGGGCTCTGCCCGGCTATTACAATCCGGCAGCTGCGGGAAGTTCCGACAAGCTCAACATACTCACCTCCACCCGGCAACAATGGATAGGTATGCCGGGAGCCCCTCAAACCTATTTCGTGACAGGCGACATGCCTTTCAAATTCTTGAAACAGAACCACGGAGTAGGACTGGTCGTCACTTCCGAAACCGAAGGGCTATACTCCCATCTGATTTTAGGAGCGCAATATGCCTTCAAAATCAAATTATGGAAAGGAGTACTCAGCCTCGGCATACAACTGGGAATGCTCGATGAACGTTTCGACGGCACACAAGTCAGCATACCCACGAGCGATTACCATCAAGCCACCGACGACGGAATCCCTACTACCGAGTTGCAAGGCATGTCGTTCGATATGTCTTTCGGGGCATGGTACACCCACCCGTGGTTCTATGCGGGAATTTCGGTCTCACACCTCAACGAGCCATCGATCACCTTTGAAGACAAATACGAAACATACATCGGCAGATCCTATTATTTTATCGCCGGGAGCAATATTCCCATTAAAAACACGTTATATGAAGTGCAGCCCTCCATGATGGTGAAAAGCAACCTCAACATCACGCAGTACGAGTTATCCTGCCGTGTAAAATACAACAAACTGTTCTGGGGAGGCCTTTCATATCGCTGGAAAGACGCATGTATATTTATGATAGGTGCGGAATATAAAAACTTTATAGCGGGATATGCCTACGACTACCCGGTATCGGCCATTGTAAAAGCCAGTAGCGGAAGCCACGAAGTATTTCTCGGATACAGTTTGAAACTCGACCTGTCCGATAAAAATAAAAATAAACACAAAAGCATACGCATAATGTAGCCTATGAAAAAGATAATCGTGTATATCACCCTTGCCATTCTCGTCGCAGCATGCGCACCTTCGTCGCGCCATAGCGGTGAAGTTACAGGTGTCGGAGGTACGGCATGGAATGAGCCTACACCCTACGGTATGGTTCTCATTTCTCGTGGATCCTATAAAATGGGACCGGCCGAGAAGGACAGTATTTGGGGAACACAACAAGAACCGAGGGCTGTCTCTATCGATGCCTTCTGGATGGACGAAACGGAAATCACCAACTCAAAATACAAACAATTTGTATTCTGGGTACGCGACTCTATCATTCGGGAACGCCTCGCCGATCCCGCCTATGGAGGTAACGAAGTGTTCAAAATCGAAGAAGACCGGGAGGGAAACCCCATCAAGCCTCGGTTGAATTGGGATAAAGCCATTCCGTGGAGAAATCCCAATGAAGACGAAGCGCGAGCCATCGAAAGCGTGTACAGAATCAACCCCATTACGGGAGAGCGCCAACTCGATGCCTCCCAAATGAACTACCGCTACGAGATCTTCGACCACACCGAGGCATCCAAACGGAAGAATCGTCTCGACCCGGCACGCCGTGACCTCAACACCGACCATACCCCCGACTACGATGAAATCGTAATGATATCCAAAGATACCGCATATATCGACGAAGACGGGCGTATCATTCGCGAAACCATCACACGGCCATTAGGCAGTGAGTTTGACTTCCTCAATACCTACATCGTCAATATCTACCCCGATACCACCGTATGGGTAAACGATTTCGAGAATGCCTACAACGAGCCATACGTGAGACTCTATTTCTCCCATGCCGGCTATAACGACTATCCGGTCGTAGGAGTTTCGTGGGAACAAGCAAACGCATTCTGCGCTTGGCGTACCGCGCTCTTGAAAGGTTCGGTGGGACGTAACGCCGTTGTTATCGAACCGTACAGGCTTCCCACCGAAGCCGAATGGGAATATGCGGCAAGAGCCGGGAAAAACGAAAATAAATTCCCGTGGACGGGTAACCTGCCTATGGCCGAAAAAGGGTGTTTCTATGCCAACTTCAAGCCCGATGACGGGAATTACGTGAAAGACGGAAACCTCATCACTTCACCGGTAGGCTCCTATTCCCCAAACGAGTTCGGATTATACGACATGGCCGGTAACGTATCGGAATGGACTTCGACAGCCTATACCGAAGCCGTATCGCAAAACACCAGCGACCTTAACCCCGAATACAAATATAATGCGGCCAAAGAAGACCCCTACCGCATGAAACGCAAAGTAGTCCGGGGCGGTTCGTGGAAAGACGTTTCCAACTTCATTCGTTCCGATATCCGCATGTGGGAATACCAAAACGAACAACGATCCTATATCGGATTCCGTTGCGTTCGCTCTCAAATCGGATTCGCAAAAGCAAAAAGATAATATCAAAACCCGATAAAACCAATCATCAAGGATCATGGGAAAATACAAAAGATATAAAAACAGTATTGAAAAGTTCTTATCCAGCGATAAAGGACAACGATTTTTCAATTTCGCATACAGTATAGGTGCTGCGATTGTAATCTGGGGTGCTCTGTTCAAAATCCTGCACCTCCCCGGAGGCAGTCTCTTGCTTTCTATCGGTATGGGAACAGAAGTGCTCATGTTCATTCTATCCGCCTTCGACACTCCCCCGAAAACATATCATTGGGAAGAAGTTTTTCCCGTACTAAATAGTAAAAACCCCGAAGACCGGCCCGAATTTTCAGGAGGGAAAGGAACCGTCATTATCGGTGGAAACGGCAAAGGTGGAGGTAGTAACGGAGGGAACTATTCCGATATCACCCCGTCCGATGCCAAAAGAGCTGTGGGAATACCCGAAGGCCTCAATTTAAGCGACGCCGACACGCAAAGCCTCACCGATAGTATTCAAAAAATGTCAGCTGCCGCCGATCAACTCTCGCGTATGGCAGAACTGACAGACGCAACCCAACAATACCTCACCCAACTCTCCGGTATAGCCGAACAAATGGAACAATTAAGAAGTGCGACCGAAAGCCTCACCGCCGTATCGAACACCCTCTTGCAATCCTACCGCAACATCACGGAAAACTCCGAAGGAATATCCGACACCTCGCAAGGATATGTTTCGGGTATGGAAACGCTCAACCGTAACATCAGTGGGCTGAACACCATCTATGAGATACAGTTGAAGAGCATCAGTTCGCAACTCGATAATATAGACCGTGTAAACAACGGGCTGAAAAACATTCGCGACATGTACGAACGCTCCGCTTCCGATAGCTCCCGTTATTGCGAAGCAACCGAAAAAATGACACAGTATATACAGCAACTCAATTCGGTTTACGAAAAGATGATCACGGCAATGACCATCAACATGTACAGACCCATGGGAGGAGCTCCCGTGGAAATGCCCGAAAAACAGAAAGACGACACCGAACAAAAATAACACATGGCATCGAATAACAACAGACTTACACCCCGGCAGAAGATGATAAACCTCATGTATATCGTCCTCACTGCCATGCTGGCCCTCAACGTGTCGTCCGATGTGCTCAACGGATTCAAGCAAGTTGAAGACGGATTGGAAAGGTCTACTTCGAATGCTTCGCTGCAAAACGATGCCCTCTACCAAAAACTGGCCGACTTCAACAGTCAGAATCCCGAAAAAGGAGGACCGTGGTACAAAAAATCGCTGGAAGTAAAAAAACAGACCGCCCTCTTGTACGACTACATCGACTCCCTGAAAAACGTAATCGTCAAGAAAGCCGACGGTAAAGACGGCGATGTAAATAATATCGAACATCAGGACGACCTCGAAGCAGCATCATACATCATGTTGTCCCCCGCCCAGAAGCAAGGAATGAAATTGAGAAAGGGAATAGACGACTACCGCAATCTCATCGGCAGTCTCATGACCGACTCCATCAAAAGAGCAGCGATCGAAAACTACCTTTCGACCACCATTCACTCGGGTAACAGAACCCAAGCCCCCTCCATGTGGGAAACGACGCTGTTCGAAAATATGCCGGTAATCGCCGCCGTAACCATTCTGACGAAAATACAGAGCGACGTGCGGTATGCCGAAAGCGAAGCGCTGCACACCCTCATCAATAACATCGACGAAGGAGACGTACGTGTCAATCAGCTGAACGCGTTCGTTATTCCCAATTCGAAAAACATTATGAGAGGCGGGAAATATAGTGCCAACATCGTTCTGGCAGCCATCGATACGACCCAGCGACCAGCCATATACATCAACGGGAAACAACTCCCTCCCGAAAATAACGGTTTATATGAATTCGTCTGTGGAAGCACCGGCATATTCGATTTTCAAGGCTATCTCGAAGTTCCGCGCGGCGACGGCTCCATGACCCGTCACGAATTCTCTTCGTCCTACACCGTAGTAGAGCCGAGTGCGACCATATCGGCGACCTTGATGAACGTTCTGTATGCAGGTATCGGTAACCCCATCAGCATATCGGTTCCCGGCATCCCCAATCACGCCATTCAAGCTACGATGACGAACGGCACTCTCACTCGTCAAGGTGACAACTGGATAGCCAAACCGGCGAAAGTAGGACAAGACGCGGTAATAACCGTAACTGCCACAATGGACGGGCGGGCGCAAACAGTCGCCAACACTCAGTTCCGGGTACGGCAACTCCCCGACCCTATGCCATTCATCGCCTATAAAGATGCAAACGGTTACGAACAAAAATACAAAGGAGGGAAACCTTTCCCCAAAACACGACTGCTTTCTGCGCCCGGTATTCAAGCCGCAATCGATGACGACCTGTTGAATGTCACCTATCGGGTACTGCGATTCGAAACGGTCTTTTTCGACTCTATGGGAAATGCGATTCCCGAAGTTTCCGACGGAGCCAATTTCTCTCAACGACAGAAAGATTCGTTCCGCAGACTATCGAGAGGAAAACGGTTCTATATATCGAGAGTCCGCGCCGTCGGCCCCGATGGTATAGAACGCGATCTGTCACCTATCGAAGTAATTGTAAACTAAGGCCAATATGAAATATAATTCAGCAAATATGAATACCCTGATAAAAAGCTGTTTGACCCTCTGCCTGCTATGGTCGGCAATAGGGAGTCATGCACAAGTAATCAAAAAAAGCGATACCGACGACTCGAAAAAGACAAACAACCAACTCAGCGTCCGGGCTCAATCGCTTTATGACACTCAGGATGCATCGGATGCCGACATTCCGTGGATGAGGGTAATCTATCGGCAAATCGACTTGAACAAAGAGAAAAACATGCCGCTCTATTATCCCGAAGAGTCCACCGAAAATCAGGAGAATCTTTTCAGAATTGTCATGAAACTTTTGGCAAACAACCAGATACCGGCATACGAATACCTCGACGGACGAGAAATATTCACCGACGAATATCGCATCAAAGTAAAAGAAATGTTCGACCGCTTCCATATCCTGTATGCCCCGGCAAAAGGATACTCCGAGAAGAATCCCCGCTTCACGGTAGAGGAAAGCGATATACCCTCCAACGAGGTACTCTCCTATTATATCTTGGAAAAATGGATATTCGACCGCCGCACCTCGCAGGTAAAACCGTCCATCGAGGCCATCTGCCCGGTGCTTCACCGTACGGGCGACTTCGGAGGAGAAGCAGTCAAATACCCCATGTTCTGGGTTAAATACAACGATATACGACCCTACATCGCACGCCAATACATCTTGGCGAGCAACGAAAACAACGTACAGCAATACAACTACGACGATTACTTCCAAATGCGAATGTACGAAGGGGAAATCTACAAAACCCAAAACCTGCGGAACCAGTCGCTCATGCAAATGTATCCCAATGACTCCATTCGGAAACAAGCACAAGACAGCATAGAAAAACAACTGAAAAACTTTAATGAAAATCTATGGGTTCCCTCCCCCGAAGAAATAGCGAAAGCCAAAGAAGAGCAAGCGGCCAAAGAAGCAAAAGAAAACGGAGAAACGCTCGACAATGACAAACAAAAGAAAGAGAAAAGCCGCACCGCTCGGTCTTCACGGGCAAAAAAACAAAAAGAGGCGAAAGTAAAAAAGCAGAAACAACCGAAACAAAAAAAATCATCTGCTGCCCCCGTACGCTCCGTTCGCCGAACTCGTTAAACTATATTAAACCATAAAAGAGTTTTCTGAAATTCAGAAAACTCTTTCTTTTATATTTCTCAAACTCTTAATATTAATTTGAGCGAATCGCCCATATCGGGTTGTCCGATTCAGATAAAATTTTTATCTTTGTCCGTATTGACTTTATGAAGGATACCATATGCAAATGCCTCCAAAATCTACGGATACGAATCTAAATCCGCAAACGCAGGAACATTTTCTACTTTCTTTTGAAAGGCCCGCTTCCTCTTCCGAGGATAATACATTACTCACATCTTCCGACAAACTTACGATCGTATTATGTACCCGAGGTTGTAAAACCGTGCAACTGAACTTTACAGAATATGTACTCGAACCCGGTAGTATCGCGTTCCTCTACCCCAACACGATTTGGAAACCGATAAAAACGAGCAGCGACTTTCAGGCACGTTATCTCTCGATGAGAGAACATTCGCCCAAAGAAAGAAATGCTTTTTTGGACTTGGAAACCATTTTCTCGTTAAGTACCTATATCGCCAGACACCCGCATACGTCCCTTTCAGCGAATGAGTCGATAGTGGTCGAAGGCTATTTTCGTCTGATACAAAACAGATACGAGGCCCACGTAAACTATGCGATCATACGTTCTCTTATTTCTGCTTTCATCTTGGAGTTAAACCAAATGTTTGCCATACGGGTAGAACGCAAGAAATTGAAAATATCCCGTAAAGAAGATATTCTATGGAGGTTTCTCTCCTTGCTTACCCAGCATTATAAAGAAAATCGCAGCGTCGATTTTTATGCCGATAAACTCTGTATATCGCCCAAGCATTTATCCTCGGTCATCAAGCAATTAAGTCACAAGACCGCTCACGAGATCATTTCCGACGTCGTTATTATGGCCGCCAAGCAACTCCTAAAAACCACGACGCTAAGTATCCAAGAAATTTCGGAAGAACTGAACTTTGCCAATCAATCTTTCTTCGGCAAATTTTTTAAACAAAATACCGGACAATCTCCGTCCTCATATCGAGGTGAATGACCGTCTATAATAAATAACACACTATTCACAAATAAAAACGATAAACGACATGAAGAACATTGTGCTATTTCTATCGGCCGCTTGCCTGTTATCCGCACCTATCTTCGGACAACAGCAAGAAAATCGATTTGCCGAAATTACCGACCCGCAATTACTCAGTATCAACAAGCTGCCGCCTCACGCCAGTTTCACCTCTTACATCGACGAGACATCGGCTTTGAACAAGGACAAGGCGAACGGAAGTTTCTACCTACCTTTGAACGGGATATGGAAATTCCATTATACCGAAAAATTCAAAGAAAGACCCATGAATTTCATGGAGCCCGATTTTAACACCGCCGATTGGAAAGAGATAAAAGTCCCCGGAAACTGGGAGCTGCAAGGATTCGGCGACCCCATCTACGTAAACGTAGGGTATGAATTCGTATCTCCGGGATTCGACAAATATCTCCAAGAGCCCAATCCTCCTATGGTTCCCGAAGCGTGGAACCCGACCGGTACATACCGCCGGGATTTTGCCCTCCCCGCAAACTGGAAAGGAAAAAGAATCTTTCTAAGCGCCGATGCGGTAAAAGGTGCTGCTTACTTCTATCTGAACGGTGAATTCATAGGTATGTCGAAAGCAGGGAAAGTTCCGGTACAATTCGATATAACTCCTGTCGTAAAACCCGGGGAAAATACCTTAGCCGTACAAATGCACAGATTCTCCGATGCCAATTATTTCGAGGGACAGGACTTTTGGAGGCTGACCGGATTTGAAAGAGACGTATATCTCTATGCCCAGCCGCAAAGCCGAATCGCTGATTTCGAAGTACAAACACCTCTCGACTCATCATTCAAGAACGGGGTATTCAAACTCGATGTAAAAGTACAAAACGACGAGGTTAAGGCGCGTTCCATTTCCGTTTCGTATCGACTCATCGACCACGCCGAACAAACCGTAGCCCACGGGGAAAAAGCGATAAAACTCGACAAGAACAGTTCACAATCCGTCTCTTTTGCAGAAACGATAAACGACGTAAAAGCATGGACCGCCGAGACTCCGAATCTATACACACTACTTATTTCGACTGCCGATGAAACAGGGAAAATCGAAGAATGCATTCCTTCCCGTATAGGGTTCCGCACCGTCGAAATCAAGAACAAACAACTGTTAGTCAACGGGCAACCTATCCTTGTAAAGGGGGTTAACGTACACGAGCACGACCCGCTTACCGGTCATTACATAACCGAAGAAACCATGCTCAAAGATTTCGAGCTTTGGAAAAAATACAATGTAAATACGGTTCGTACTTGTCACTATCCTCAACAAAAAAGATTTTATGAACTATGCGACGAATACGGATTCTATGTCATCGACGAAGCCAACATAGAGTCTCATGGTATGGGATATAGCTTACAAACCGGAGGAAGTCTCGGTAACAATCCTCTCTATTTACCAGCTCATTTAGACCGTCTTAAAGACATGGTAGAACGGGATAAAAACCACCCGTCTATCATCACATGGTCTCTGGGGAACGAGGCGGGGAACGGTTACTGTTTTTATGAAACTTATTTGTGGCTGAAACAACGGGATCCGTCTCGTCCGGTTCAATACGAACGTGCCGAACATGAATGGAATACGGATATCGTTTGCCCCATGTATATTTCCCCGAAAGGAATCGAAGCATATGCTCTTAACCCCAAATCGCATCGGCCTCTTATCCTCTGTGAATATGCCCACGCTATGGGGAACAGTTTGGGAAACTTCCAAGATTATTGGGATATCATCGAAAAATACGATCTTCTTCAAGGCGGCTGTATATGGGACTGGGTAGATCAAGGACTCGAAAAGACAAATGAAAAAGGCGAAAAATTCTGGGCTTACGGCGGTGATTACGGAGATACCGGAACTCCCTCCGATGGAGATTTCTGCATCAATGGTATCGTATATCCCGACCGGAAAATAAAACCACAGACCATTGAAATGGGCAAGGTTTATCAAAATATCAAATTCAAAAACTTCGACCGAACGAAAGGAACGATCGAAGTTCAAAACGAATTTTTCTTCACAGACCTCGACAAATACGATTTCGCTTATGCGGTAAAAGGGAATGGGAAAGTATTGAAAACCGGGAAATTCACCGTCTCGTTGCGTCCGCGTCAGAAATGTACGGTTACATTGAACGGGCTGCCGAATATGGATAAAGAAACCGTAGACTATCAAATCGAATTCGAGGCCAGACAGAAAAAAGCGGAACCTTTCCTTCCGCAAGGTTATGTCGTAGCACGCGAACAAATCTCGGTCAAACCGGCCGTCAAGCCAGTTGCAAAACCCGATCAAGGAGTCGTCTCACAAACCGATAATGGTGACGAGACGATTTTCTCCGGCAAGAATTTCAGCGTTACATTCGACAAAAACAGCGGCTTGATCACCTCGTACCGGTATAAAGGAACCGAATATATCCTCGACGGATTCGGACTCCGCCCCGCTTTTTGGAGAGCTCCGTTAGACAACGACTACGGCTATAACTCACCCAAGCTATTGGGTAAATGGAAAGAAGCCTCCCAACAGCCCCCTGTCGCCCGTTCATTCTCCATCGATAAAAAAGAGAACGATAACGTTCGTGTCGTTTGCCGATACCTTTACCCGCAAACCCGGTCGGAATGGGAAATCTCCTATACGATATTCGGTAACGGGGTTATCAAAGTAGACAACACGTTCGAGGTATCCGATCCCCAAGCGCCCATGATTCCCCGCGTAGGATTGCGTATGCAGTTACCCGACTCATTCACCCGGTTGGAATACTATGGCCGAGGACCGTGGGAAAACTACATAGACCGCCGTACCAGTTGTTTTATCGGGCGATACGAAGCCAACATAGCCGACCTTTACGAGCCGTATGTACGTCCGCAAGAAAATAACCATCGCACCGATGTGAGCTGGTTTGCTCTTACAGGCAAAAAGAACGCTTTGCTAATCGTCACCGACAGCTTGTTGGAATTCAATGTTTCGAACTATCCCCTCGAATCGTTCGATAGCGGAGACCATCGTGACGACGGTCGTCAGCGTCCCGAAAATCCCGGGCAACGTCACAACTGCGATCCCAAGCCGGCCGAACTGGTCGACCTATTCATCGATTACCGTATGATGGGACTCGGCGGAGACGATTCTTGGGGCGCTCAGCCTCATGAGGAATACCAAATCAATTTAGCTCCCGGAAAAATTTCTTACGGATTCAGCTTAATTCCTTTGGATAAAAACGCTAACTTTGAGAAAGCCATCAAACAATACTAAAATTGCCGAATATATCCCGGAATGACTTCCGGGATATATTTATAAATAAACATTTTATGAGTCGATTACCCAAACTGTCTTTACTCGTTTCGCTCCTGTTTCTCTCCTCTTGCAGTTTATTCAAAGAACTATCTTCCGACGATGTTACCCGAATTACATCGGAATATTTCGACGAAAACCACGACATGGTATTTTATTCGACCTTATCGCTTCTACAAGCCGAGCAGTTCACTATCGTGCAAGCCGACAAAGAGAGCGGAATCATACGAGGTACACGACACATCGAGCGGGACGATGTAGAAAGGAATTTAAAAACCTTCGGTACAGCTACCGAAAGGGAATCGACCGAAGCCGTATTCCTCATTCTACCGCTTTCCGACAAACGTACGGAGGTAAAGCTCTCTCTTTACCGGAACGAACTGACCGTTACCCGCAAAAACGAAGTCAATCAAAAGCAAACCTCCCATACCATGCTTTTGAAGGAATCGACCTACGACAAATGGCTGAACAAATTAAAAGCCGAAGTGAAAAGAAGAAAAAAGCTCGTTTAATCGCCCACCGAGAGTCTCTTGTTTTTCAAACGGCATTCACGATAGCCTATCGATGTCTTTGGTGGCTATCTCTTTCGACGAACTTTTTTAGAAGATTGTTTTTTCAGCTTGACAATGGGATCGACCGCCCGATGCGAAACATGATTTATCGTCGAAAGGTCTGAACACTCCTGATTGTTTCGCAAAAGAGAAGCAGGTGCGACAAGCGGGACTTGCGACTGCTCACGGTCTTCTATATCCGGCAATTCGCACTCCTCCCTGTCCATATCGATGTCCGCCACCCGATTCGCCTCTTTCGGAGAGTCCGACTCCGACACAGCAACTTCGGGCATAGCCTCTTTTTGATTCGCAAACAACTCCTCGAACTTCTTTTCATATTTGCGGGCATAGCGTTCGAGCGTGTTGATACAAGTCATGACACTCTTCACTTCGTCACGATCGTTTATCACATCTAAACCGAGCAACCGTTCGTAGTACCGGAACAATACTTCACACCTCAACATCTCAATCTCCATACGGCGCATCGACAGCTGTTCCACCATTTTTTGTTCTTGTGTTTCCATTGTTTTTTCGACAAAGTAAAAACAAGTCACACACTCATTTATGGCATGATGATACAAAAACAAAATAGAAAAACCGGTTAAAATATTGCAAAATTTATTTTTTTATTTATCTTGCAAACGTTAATCTATAAACCATAAAACCATGAAAACAAACAGCCGAAAGCATTCAATATATTATAAGAATATCGGAGGATATTTATCCTTAGCATGGGCTGTTTAGGATTAACCGAATAGACACTAAGGCCATTCATAAGCTATCGACTAAAATTACTATTAACAAGAGTTCATATCAGCAACATATGTTCGAATTAAATAAATACGAAAAACAAGTGGAAACTAATATCTCTATTTGTTTCATCTTGATGCTCATGAGCGATTTGGGTACAGCAGTAGCATGGGTAGGACTGGCAGCCTGTGTGATACTGTTCGGCCAATTGGTCTATTATCCCTTTCGGTGCAAGAAAAAAGACGAATATTTATTTGTGCCGTGGTGGATTCTTTATCTGCTTTATTGGTGTATATTTACTTATTGGACTGTTCATAATTTAGTTGCCGCATCATGAAAAAGAAAAGCAAATCGGTTATCCGCTTGAAATACATCGAGCTAATCGCGTTCATGGAAACATGGCTTGCGGGGCTTTGTTTCGTTGTAGGCATCAAGTGGCTCATCGGGCTGTCGATAGCCTTGTTTGCCATACCGCTGTGGGGGCTAATCTCCCATCGACGTTGGTGCAGAGCTCACAACGAACCGTATGCCAACTGGGAGTTCTTCTACACCGTTATCGCTTGGATCGTATATATATTTATAACGCTTGTCATCTATTTCCATTTCTTTACGTGAAGTTACACAAAGTACTCCGTAATGCTACGGGACACGGCAGGGGAGTGGTTGCTGCCCAATATGCTCCGCTTACCACGGTTTTCAACCCCTCCGTCACTGCGTGACACCTCCCCTATATTTTGCATAGCAAAACACCCCGCAATGCTACGGGGCACGGCAAGGGAGGTGGAGAATAGTTCAGGCTTGCTGCATAGCCGATATTTTAATCGACAGAAAAGAAATAAAAAAGAGAGGGTACATCGAAACGATGTACCCTCTCTTTATAGAGCGGAAGACGAGGCTCAAACTCGCGACCCTCAGCTTGGAAGGCTGATGCTCTATCAACTGAGCTACTTCCGCAATTTTTTTGTGGGCAAAGATGGATTCGAACCACCGAAGGCGTAAGCCAGCAGATTTACAGTCTGCCCCATTTGGCCACTCTGGTATTTGCCCTTAAAGCGAGTGCAAAGATAGCACTCTTATTTTAATTTACAAACGAAATCGTGCATTTTTATTGCCGTCACCGCCGCTTCGTCGCCTTTATTGCCCAATTTTCCTCCGGCCCTATCTTTTGCCTGTTGCATGGTATCGGTCGTCAACACCCCGAAGATGAAAGGTATCCCGAACAGGGTATTGAGGTGTGTAATACCTTGCGTGACACTTTGACAAACATAGTCGAAATGAGGCGTATCCCCCCGCACGACACAGCCGATGGCAATCACGGCATCGGGCTGGTAAAACTCGGCCATCTGCTGCGAGGCAAAAGTCAGCTCGACAGTTCCCGGCACACGGGCCACATAGATATTCTCCTCCTTTACCCCGTTACGGAGCAGGGTATCGACAGCTCCTTTCAATAGAGCATCGGTAATCTCGGCATTCCATTCGGCAGCGGCGATAGCCACTTTCATGCCCGAAGCATCGGGCATAGTATCGGCGTCATAAGACGATAAATTGTGATAAGCAGTTGCCATATATTCGGTTTCTCTTTTTGAAATAAGGCCGCCTTTCGAAATGAGAGACGGCCTTACCGATATGATTGAATTTCTTAATTACTTGTTTTGGGCACGCTCGATGTAACGTTCTATTCCACGAGCATCGTTGGAGGTAGGATATTTGTCCTTAATCTCCTGATAGAGTTTCACGGCAGCTTCGTTGTTACCCACTTTCTCATAAGCCGCGGCAGCCTTTTTCAAATAGATGGGACTGAAAACCGCATTGTCGGATTCCTTAGCGGCTTTCTCGAAATACTTGGCACTCTCGGCATATTTTTCCATATCTACCAGACAGTTCCCGATAGCGGCAGTCACGGCAGGAGACAACACGGTCTCGTCCGCACTGAATGCAGAAAGATATTTCTGTGCCGTTTCGTATTCCCCTTTTTCATAATAAGCCAATCCCAAATAGGCATTTGCCAAATTACCGGCAGCTGTCGAACCGTATTGGTCGACAATCGTCAACAAACCGTCGAATTTTTCATTACCGTTAATCGCCAAATCGATAGAATCGTTTTCAAAAGCCATAACAGCCTGATACATCGCAGCCTGAGCTTTATCCTCACGGGGCAACAGATAGAAATGACGTACTCCCAATATAGCTCCGACAATCACCACTACGACCAGCAATCCGAGCAAGAGGGGTTTCTGATACTTTTCAACAAACTGTTCCGACATAGAGAGAGCCTCATTCATTTTTTCAAGCTCGTCTTTTTCTTTTTCTGCCATATTTTTCTTGTCTTTTAATTATTTTTTATCCTCTACACAATTCCTATTATACAGAATCGAGTGACAAAAGTAATTTATTTCTTTTTATAAATAAAATTTCATCTTCATTTTTTTGTACGAGGAGCTCTAATAGACCCAATTATGCGCATGATTTCCCCTACTCCCACGACTTTTTCATTCCATTTCCATCGAACATTATTCGCAAAAAATAAAAAAGTTTGCGTATGTTTGTAGAAATAAAAGATAACCCGACATGATTCTTTCCCGGCTATCCATAGTCAATTTCAAAAACATTGCCCAAGCGGACCTGAGTTTTTCGCCCAACATCAATTGTTTTTTAGGCAATAACGGCATGGGAAAAAGCAATCTGTTGGATGCTATCTATTACCTTTCGTTTTGTAAGAGTTATACCCGCAATCCCGATTCGCAGAACATCAGACACGGAGAAGACTTTTTTGTCGTACAAGGTTATTACGAGCGTAACGGAAACGAAGAAGAACTGTATTGCGGTATCAAACGCCGACAGAAAAAAGCGTTTAAACGGAACAAAAAAGAATATGACCGGTTGTCGGATCATATCGGGTTTGCCCCCTTAGTCATGGCCGCTCCGTCGGACAACGAATTGATTTTAGGCGGAAGCGAAGAGCGAAGAAAGTTCATAGACTTGGTTATCAGCCAATTCGACAAACAATATTTAAGCACGCTCATACGGTACAACAAAGCGTTGGAACAACGCAATGCTCTGTTGAGACAGGAGTGTTCCGAAGAGATGCTATATGACATTTGGGAAGAGCAAATGGACTCGACAGCCGCACAAATTCACAACAGCCGCGACCGTTTTCTGCAATCGTTTATTCCCGTATTCCGGCGGTTTTACAACGAAATTTCATCGCAAAACGAATCGGCCGATCTCATTTACAAATCCCATCTTTCCGAGGGCGCACTGCTGCCGCAACTGAAAGCCAACCGCCACAAAGACCTAATACTGGGATATACTTCCCGAGGCATACATCGGGACGACATGGACATGATGCTGGGCGAGTATCCCATGAAACGCATAGGCTCGCAAGGACAATGCAAGACTTACCTGATCGCCTTGAAACTGGCCCAATACGATTTTTTGCGGGAACAAGGCGATACCACGCCTATCTTGTTGCTCGACGATATTTTCGACAAGCTCGATGCCGAGCGCGTAAAACAAATCGTGAAATTGGTTTCGTCGGATCATTTCGGGCAAATATTCATTACCGACACAAACCGGAAGTATTTGGACGAAATCATACATTTCATCGGGTCGCAATACAACATTTTCTCCGTCGATCGGGGAGAAGTTAAAATCTTGGAGGGAAAAACGCCATGAAAAAACAAGATGCACTTCCTATCGGCGACATTATCTCCCAATTCATCTCGGAAAAAAATTTCGGGCAGAAACTCGACGAAACGCAAGTCATGCGCTTGTGGCCCCGAATTGCCGGAGAGACGGTAAACTCCTATACGCAATCGATGTATGTACACAACCGAACGCTCTATGTGCGTCTATCATCTGCCGTTCTTCGCAACGAACTGACGATGTTGCGAAACGAACTTCTAACCCGTATCAACGCAGAATTCGGACATCGGGTTATCGACAACATTATTTTCAGATAAAGATAAAAAAAACAGACAATGGAAACGACATCTCCTGCATTTCGACACACGCTTCCGCTTCAACTCCGCTTCAACGACATAGACCTGCTGGGGCATGTAAACAACTCGGTATATTTCTCTTTCTACGACTTGGGGAAAGCCCGTTATTTCGAGACCGTGAAAGCCCAGAATATCGACTGGAAGAAAGCCGATGTCGTTGTCGCCAACGTCAATGCCGATTTCCTATCGCCCATCTACCCGGGTGAACCCATCGCCGTGCAAACCTGTACGGTCGAAATAGGAAACCGCAGTTTCAAATTGTTACAGCAAATTGTCAATACCGAAACCGGGCAAATAAAGGGCGTTTGCCACACAGTCATGGTGGGATTCGATATAACGGCCGGTCGTGCCGCCCCTATCAGCGACGAATGGAAAGAGGCGCTTTGCCGGTTCGAAGGGAAAGAACTTCGGAAAAAGTAACGAAATATAGCACGTAGTCCGAGCTTTTTCGTCGCGTTTTATTACTTTTGTACAAGATAAAGCCTAAAACAGATATGAATTTTACCGAAAAAATAGAGGAAATCCTACAAAAAGAGGCTCAGGCCATTCTGGATATACCGGTCACAGACCAGTTTGAAAAAGCCGTCGAACTTATCGTCGAGCAGGTACATCGAAAGGGAGGGAAACTCGTTACCAGCGGAATGGGAAAAGCCGGGCAAATAGCCATGAATATCGCTACCACATTTTGCTCGACCGGGACTCCTGCCGTATTTCTTCACCCCAGCGAAGCTCAACACGGGGATTTGGGCATATTGCAAAAAAACGATTTGATGCTGGTCATCTCCAACTCGGGGAAAACTCGCGAAATACTCGAACTTCTTCAACTGGCTTCGAACCTGATGCCCGAATTGAAATTCATCGTCATTACCGGGAACAACCGAAGCGAACTCGCCCAACGTGCCGACGTATGCCTTTTTACCGGAGCCCCGGGAGAAGTATGCCCACTCGGGCTGACACCGACGACCTCGACCACGCTTATGACGGTTATCGGCGATATTCTGGTCGTAGGCGCTATGGAGGCGACTCATTTCGACGCCCATCAATATGCCCTGCGTCACCACGGAGGATACTTGGGAACCCGTTCCAGAGAACAAAGTCAGAATAAATAAACCACGAGGACATGCGTAAAATCATAGGCATAGGAGAAACTATTCTCGACATTATTTTCAGGAACAACCAACCCTCTCACGCCGTTCCAGGAGGTTCCACGTTCAATACGCTCATTTCGCTAGGGAGATTAGGTGTACCGGCCACATTCATCAGCGAAATCGGGAAAGACACGGTCGGTGACATCATCATCGACTTCATGAAAAAAAATGGCGTTTGTACCGAGAATCTGGATATTTTTTGCGAAGGGAAAACACCCATCTCGCTGGCTTTCCTCGACGAGAATAACGAAGCTCGATACATGTTCTACAACCAGTTTCCCGAAGAAAGACTCAACTTCGTGTGGCCTCGCATTGAAAAAGACGACATTATCATATTCGGGTCTTATTTCGCCTTGAATCCAGCACTTCGGAAAAAGGTATGCGAGCTGGTGGAATTTGCCAAAGAGAGAAAAGCAATCATCTATTACGATCCTAACTTTCGCGATGCCCATGCCCATGAAGCTGTGAAACTCATGCCATCGGTACTCGAAAATCTCGAATACGCCGACTTGGTGAAAGGTTCGGCAGATGATTTCAACAATCTGTTCCACGTCACAGACCCTCAAAAAATATATACGGATCATATCAAATTCTACTGCCCGAACTTTATCTGTACGTTAGGCAGTAAAGGAGTGAAACTATTTTGTGAAAAAGGCGACAAACATTTTGCGACAACCCCTGTAACACCTGTCAGTACGATCGGCGCAGGCGATTCTTTTAATGCAGGAGTTCTGTTCGGACTGCTCAAACACGACATTACGCTCGATAAGCTATACAGTCTTACTCCCGAAGAATGGGAACCGATCGTACGATACGGAAGGGAGTTCGCCGCGACCGTCTGTTGCAGTATGGACAACTACATAACACCGGAGTTCGCCGCGAATTATATTACCCCGGAGTAATCCAAACGCCCTATAAATATTCTAAAATAAAACAAACCCCGGTACGGCTAACTATCGCATTGTCTTATATTTGCAATAAAATTTCATCACCGAACGATATGCGTTACCTACAACTTTGTTCTTTGCTCCTCGCATTGAGCGCTTGCTCTACGCACAGCCCAGACATTGATGTGGCGTGTGAAATCGACTTGCAAAACAACTACTTGTTAAAATGGGAAACCACGCCGAGGATCGAAGGAGAAGTTCAAGTTTACCGATCGACCGACCCCGAGCATTTCGATACAGCAAAGGAACCTGTCGCAACAGCAAGCATTCAGACAGGTTACACCGTTGTCCCGGATAGTCTGCAAACATATCGTTATTACTTTCTTCTTCGGTTTAACGACCGATACGACCGTATCGTAGGGCCACGTGCCGAACGATTGAAATATATCGAAAACTTCCGGGACTTAGGCGGATATGAAACCAAAAACGGCAAACAAATACGATGGGGGAAAATTTTCCGGTCGGGCGAATTTAACTCTTTGACGGCAAACAGCATCAACCGGATAAAAAACATGGGGATAAAAACATTAATCGATTTTCGGGATAGCGAAGACATCATCAAAACGAGTCCCGAACTAGGCTTCGATAATGTAATCAATCTGCCGGGCTCCCTTCATTACAGACAAAATTTATTACCCCGACTCGAAAAAGAGGAACTGAGACGAGGAGATGCCAACCTGTTCATGCAAGATTTATACGTCGCGATGGTTTCCGGTTCGAAAAGAGCCTTCAAATCAATGTTCAACCAGTTGCTGGTAGAAGATAATTACCCCATCGTTCTCAGCTGTATAAACGGAAAAGACTATACCGGATTCGCCGTATCGCTTTTACTCAGCGCTTTGGATATACCCGAAGACGTTATCATGAACGACTATCTGCTCTCCAACCGTTATTTCGACAAACGAAGAACCTCGTTCGATCCTAAAAACTGTTGCGACGAAACACAAGAAGCTCTATCGTTGATACAATCGGCCGACAGCCGATTCCTATCCTATGCCCGCGATTATATCCGTCAACAGCACGGGTCTATCAATAACTACTTGGAAGAAGAATTAGGACTTACACCCGAAAAGAAAAGGCAATTAAAGCATCTGCTGCTACACTGATCTTCGAACGGTCTTTAAGAACAATTCCAAGAAGCATATAAACATAAGTCACAATATGAAACCGGGCCGATTCGAAAAATCGGCCCGGTTTGTGTTATACCTTTTCATCAACGAACAATCAGGAAACATGGTTCCGTAGAAAATCAGAGGAATTAAACTTGAATGTTAGCGATAAATCTCTTGTTGATAGGTACATTTCTGTCTTCTTGGTGAATGATTAAAAAAGCCACCGAATAGATTCTTGAAAAATTTAATCCCTCCGTCACTACGTGCCACCTCTCCTATATGGCTAACGCCACACAGAGGAGAAGGTTACAAGTGAACCGATTCCCAAAAGTTGGATAAGTTCAACCTAATCGGAAACGTTTCACTTCATAGTTAGCACCGAATTACTCAATTCATCTCCTCTATACTGAAATCTTCGAAGCACATTTTAGCCTTTTCCCTGCCGTGCCCCATAGCTTTACGGGGTATTTCAATTTTCACTATCGAAGATATTTTAAAACTCCTCCTCTGTGTTTTGCTATGCAAAATATAGGGGAGGTGGCACGTAGTGACGGAGGGGTTGAAAACAACATCTCATCAATCTATTCATACCAGATATAACCCCCTCTCCCTATATTCCTTGCTGGAACACCCCGCAATACTACGGGACACGGCAGGGGGAGAGGTTAAAAAGGAGAAAAACCACTAAGAAGCTGTTTTAAATTTATTCCGAGACAGATTGAGCCTATGTTGAAGCAGATTGGAGTTCGAGATATGCAGTCAATAGCGGGCTATTGACAAAAATCAAGGGATTCAAGATGCGAGACAGGGGCTCAATATGGCCGGAACATACCTGCCTGCAATGATAATATTATTTCTCTATAAATTTAAAACAGCTTCTTAATATCGACCAATCCGAAATTATTCTGTTTTTTCAAGCAGTATATTGTACTCAAATCGAATATATTCCGATTTTTATCGTACCTTTGCCGGCACAAACAAAACTTTAACGTACGACAAGTTTTTATTCACCCTCTCCCCTTAGCCCCATTGAGGACGAAAAAAGGCCTTGTGCCCATGCGATAAAGCAAAAAATTACAACATTATAAATGAAAACATTTCAAGAATTAGGTATCTGCGACGAGATACTGAAAGCGATCACCGAGTTGGGATACGAGAATCCTATGCCCGTGCAGGAGCAGGTAATCCCTCATCTACTTAACGAAGAAACCGACTTAGTAGCACTGGCCCAAACCGGCACAGGAAAAACTGCTGCGTTCGGTCTGCCCGTTATCCAGCGCATCGATTTATCTCTGTGTAAACCGCAAGCGCTCATTTTATCGCCCACACGGGAACTTTGTTTACAAATAGCCAGCGACCTGACCGATTATTCGCAATATGTCAGCGGATTGCGTATATTGCCCGTATATGGAGGTTCGAGTATCGAGAGTCAAATAAAAACACTGAAAAAAGGCGTACACATCATAGTCGCCACACCGGGACGGCTCGTCGACCTGATCGAACGTCGCACGGTACAACTCGACCATGTTTCGACCGTAATCATGGACGAAGCCGACGAAATGCTCAACATGGGTTTCCTCGACAGTATCAACGCAATTCTTTCCAAAGTACCCCAAGAGCGTAAAATGCTGCTCTTTTCGGCCACCATGCCCAAAGAAATCGAGCAGATCGCGCGTACCTATATGCACGAACCGAAAGAGGTGGTCGTAGGAAGCCGAAACGAAGGAGCCGAAAACGTACGACACGTGTACTACATGGTACATGCCAAAGACAAATATCCGGCACTCAAAAGAATCGCCGACTATTACCCAAGTATATACGGAATCATATTCTGCCGTACCCGTCGGGAAACACAAGAAATCGCCGACCAGCTTATCGCCGACGGATACAATGCCGACTCCCTCCACGGAGAGTTGTCACAAACCCAGAGGGATGCGGTCATGCAAAAATTCAGATTGAGAAACCTGCAATTGCTCGTCGCCACCGACGTTGCCGCCCGCGGACTCGACGTTACCGACTTGACCCACGTCATCAACTACGGATTGCCCGACGACATAGAGACTTATACACACCGCAGCGGACGTACCGGCAGAGCCGGGAAATCGGGTGTTTCGGTCGCCATCGTGCACAGCCGTGAAAAAGGGAAAATGCGCGCTATCGAAAAGATTATCGGCAAAAAATTCGAACGGGGAATGGTTCCCACCGGAGAACAAATCTGCGAGAAACAGCTCTTCAACCTCGCCGACCGTATCGAAAAAGTAAAGGTAAACGAAGAAGAGATCGCCAAATACCTGCCGAACATCTCCCGAAAACTGGGGTGGCTCACCGAACAAGACCTCATCAAGCGAATCGTATCGCTCGAATTTAACCGGCTCATAGATTATTACCGCGACACCCCTGATTTGGATATCCCCGACGAAAACACTCGCAAACCCAAAGAGGGTAATTTTGCGAAGGAAGGACGTAACGGACGTAAAAAAGACATTCGCACAGCCGAAGCCGGATTCGAACGTATATATATCAACTTGGGAAAGGCTCACGGATTTTTCCCGCCCAACCTCATCGAAATGGTCAACTCCCTCGTACCGGGGCGTGTAAACATAGGACGTATAGACCTGCTGTCTTCCTACTCGCTTTTCGATGTGGAAAAAAGCAGCGCTCCAAAAGTCGTCGGAGCATTGAAAGGCAACGAATTCTACGGACATCGCATATATGCCGAGTTGGCGACCGATAAAGATTACAGCGCACCGAAAGGAAAAAGAAAAGGCAAAGAAGAAGGAGGACGCAGAACTAACGAAAAACGTTACGGGAATTCCCGAAGGGACCATTCGGAAAGCCGGTCCAGACGAGACCGTTCTTCCTCCAAGACAAAGAGAAACTCACACTCGTCCAAGAAAAAAAAAGGATAAATGCGCTGTGACGCAAACTTCCGACTACTTGAATATTCAGATGTAGACTCTATCACCATACGAAAAGCCGGCCAATCGTTGGTCGGCTTTTCTTTTATATTGCAGAAACGAAATTTTCATCTGGGTTCGATTCAGTAAAAATCCGTGAGGGATAAACCTGAATTTAGCGATGAACTTCTTATCGGTAACCACATTCCAAATCTCTTCGGAGAGGTTGAAAAGATTTCATAAGATTCTTAACTGTAAGGGTTAACGCTTTCACCCAAATGGCACTTTCTCTCTATTCCCTTACGGGAACACCCCGTAATGCTATGGAGCACGGCAAAGGGAAGAGGGAGATGCATCACTTCGCTCCTGTTATCGAAAGTATTAACACTTCTCCCCTGTGTTTTGCACAGCAAAATATAGGGGAGAAACAGAGGAGCGGTAGCGACGATGAGAGGGGTTGGAAATATGGCATATAGTATTTTTGTAGAACTAACCCCTCCGTCACTTCGTGACACCTCACCCTATATTTTGTTTGCCAACAAAACACAGGGGAGGAGTGTTAACGCCCTTTTACCGCATTATCTTAGCGAATAAGATAAATTGCATTTATCCCTCGTCCCCGTATTGCATTAGCTACAAAGTGACAGAGGGGTTCAAAACAACATCTCATCAGTCGGTTTATATCGGACATATCTCTTCTCCCCAGCTGTGTTCCGCAACATTTGACGGGGAGCTGCGTTAGCAATAGGGAAGTGCCCACAGGGCGAGGGGGTTGAAAAGATTATATAATTTTTGATGGAGGGGGTAGAGGTATAAAAGGACAATCTCCACTAATTATCGACTGAGTCTTGTTTTCTCCTCTCGATCCTACTATATTTGCATAAAATATAGATATATTATGAATATCATTCAAAAAATCAAGTTGAATAATCCAGAAAAAGAAAACCTGCAAAAAACTCTATATGAAATAGATACTCTATCAAAAAGATGGACGGGAATTCAAAAATCGGGAGAATCGGACTCCGAAGCGATACAAAAGAATATAGAAACGACTATTTCGGCTTCGCTCTCCCTCGAAAACATACCTTACACGGCTTTGCAAATCCAAAAGATAATAGCGAGACAAAAAGCTACCAATGACAAAAAACAGAGCCTGATTACGGGATACGATACCGTACTGAAAGCACTTTATACTCACCCTCACAACTATCCGCTTCTCGAAGACACTATCGTCACGATACATGCGGCCCTGTTTCCCAACGGGAAAATACATTCGAACGATGAACCGGCCGGCAAACCCAGCGTCGTCAATTTCCTCGACTACAAAGCGCCCACTCTATTCAGCCGTAACCAAGCGGTATCGGTCAATAACGAAATACGGGATTTGGTCGAATGGACCAACGACGAATTAAGTAAACACGAACATCACGCACTCGTTATCATCGCAGCTTTTGCCTACGAATTCATTTCCATACACCCGTTCCGGGAAGGCAAAGGAGAACTATCGCGCATTCTTTCCACCTTGCTGTTACTGCAAAACGGATACGAATGGGCCAAATTCGAATCTATCGATAATCTCATCGAGAAACGTCGGACAGAATATTACGGAACCTTGAAAGAGGGTCAGCAAAATCGCTACTCATCTCGCGAGGATATCTCGGCATGGATTCTATTCTTGTGCGATATATGGCTTCAATCCATACGAAACCTCGTCCCCGCCCCATTAACCGAGACGCCCCCCACACTCGATTCGACGGATATTCCCCTACGAAACAAGAATATAACGTCACACTCTACCGAACCGGGCAACCCGCCTGTCTATCTGAACACCCGGCAAAAACGGATATTGTCTTTCATGGAAGATGAAGGCCCGGTAAAAGTAAGCGACATCGCACAAGCCCTCAAACCCGTGTCCATCAACACGATAAAAAAAGATTTGCTCTATCTGCGGCAACAGAATTTCGTCGAAATTCACGGAGTACTGAAAGGTTCCATATATACGTTGAAAAAATAAAACTTTAAAAAGGTGAAAAATTAAACCGTTTCTCCATAACAATCGGGGCAAAAAATATATATATTTGCACAGTATGTGAAGGGTCGGTCGTAGTAGAGCTCAATCGCAAGATTTTGTTCACTATATACAGCTTTCCCCGAAACAAAAACAACCTTAACAATCCATTAAACACACATCAACCCGATTATCTAAAAAGGAAACAAAAAGACAATGAAAAAAATTCTTGTAATCGGAGCGACCGGGCAAATCGGTTCGGCATTAATGACAAAACTCCGCAAAGAGTATGGCAACGACAACGTCGTAGCGGGATATATCGAGGGCGTGCCTCTAAGCGATGAGTTGAAAAACGGCGGCCCTTTGGAAATCGCCGATGTAACCAATGCCCAACAAATCGCAGCCATCATCGACAAATATAAAATCGACTCGATATACAACTTAGCAGCCATATTATCGGCACAAGCCGAAAAGCGTCCGTTATTGGCATGGAATATCCAGATAGGAGGAGTACTCAACCTTCTCGAAATATCGAGAGAAAAAGGTTGCTCGCTCTTTACCCCCAGTTCCATAGGTGCATTCGGCGACTCGTCGCCCAAAATGAAGACTCCGCAAGAAACCATACAACGGCCGCGTACCATCTACGGAGTGAGCAAGGTATCGTGCGAATTGCTGAGTGATTATTATTTCTATCGCTATGGAGTAGATACCCGGTCGGTAAGGTTTCCGGGACTCATTTCGTACGAGACATTGCCGGGAGGCGGTACGACCGACTATGCCGTAGAAATATACTACGCTGCCGTCAAGGGCGAGAAGTTCGAGATTCCGGTCAAGGCGGGAACATTCATGGATATGATGTACATGCCCGATGCCCTGAAAGCGATGGTGATGCTGATGGAGGCCGACCCGTCCAGACTGAAACACCGCAACTCGTTCAACATCGCATCGATGAGCTTCGATCCCGAAATTATCTACAACGAAATCAAGAAATTCTATCCCGATTTCGTAGCCGAATACCGTATCGACCCCGTGCGGCAACAAATAGCCGATTCGTGGCCCGATATGCTCGACGATTCGTGCGCCCGTGCCGAATGGGACTGGAACCCCGACTACGACCTCGAATCGATGTCGGTAGACATGATCGACCACTTGAAAAAGAAACTCCTTAAATAAACGCCTATGTTCACACAAATGAAAGATCATCTGGCAAAGCAGCTTGCCGAGATAAAAGCAAACGGACTGTATAAAGTAGAGCGTACGATTATCACGCCGCAAAGTTCTGCCATACGAATTGCCGAACGTAGCGGAAAAGTGTTGAATTTCTGTGCCAACAATTACCTCGGACTATCCGACAATCCCCGGCTCATTTCCGCCGCGAAAAAGGCGATGGATTCCCACGGATTCGGCATGTCGTCGGTACGGTTCATTTGCGGGGCGCAAGACCTGCACCGCGAGCTTGAAAAAGCGATTGCTCGCTATTTCCATACCGAGGACACGATTCTCTATGCAGCTTGTTTCGATGCCAACGGAGGCGTATTCGAACCCTTGTTCACCGAAGAAGATGCCATCATCTCGGATGCGCTCAACCATGCATCGATCATAGACGGCGTGCGCCTTTGCAAAGCCAAACGCTATCGCTACGCCAATGCCGACATGGAAGAACTCGAACGGTGCTTGCAGGAAGCACAGGCTCAACGATTCCGTATCATCGTCACCGACGGAGTATTCTCGATGGACGGTAATGTGGCTCCGATGGACAAGATTTGCGACTTGGCCGAAAAATACAATGCTTTGGTCATGGTCGACGAATGTCACTCGGCAGGAGTCGTAGGTCCCAAAGGACGAGGGGTAAGCGAACTGTACAACCTGTACGGGCGTATCGACATTCACACCGGGACATTGGGAAAAGCGTTCGGAGGCGCTATCGGCGGATTCACCACCGGACGCAAAGAGATTATCGACATGCTGCGTCAGCGGTCGAGACCCTACCTTTTCTCCAACTCGCTCCCTCCCGCCGTAGTAGGAGCAGGAATAGAAGTATTCAAAATGCTCGACGAAAGCGACGAACTCCATACCCGCTTAATGGAGAATGTCACCTATTTTCGAGACAAGATGCTCGCAGCAGGCTTCGACATCAAGCCTACCCAATCGGCCATTTGTGCAGTCATGCTGTATGATGCCAAGCTATCACAATCGTTCGCCGCACAAATGCTCGACGAAGGCATTTATGTAACGGGGTTCTATTATCCTGTCGTTCCGCAGGGCCAAGCCCGCATACGGGTACAACTTTCGGCCGCTCACAAGAAGGAAGAACTCGACGCTTGTATCAAGGCATTCATTAAAGTCGGGAAAAATCTGGGAGTCCTCAAATAAAATTACGATTCCTCATACAGAGACAAAGGTCGTTTCCAATGTTGGAAACGACCTTTGTCATTCGTAAATCGAGCCGACGGTCAATCTAATGATTCAGTAGAAAATTCATGGGGTGGAAATGAATTTCAGCGATGTATTTCTTGTCGACAAACACATTCCTATCTCCTCGGTGAACGGTAAAAAAGTAGCTGAATAGCTTTTGATAAAAACCAACCCCTCCGCCACTTCGTGTCACCTCCCCTATATTTTGCGTTGCAAAACACAGGGGAGGAGGGTATTCCATTTCTCACTATCGTTTACAGTGCCGGAATGTAACTATATCAGAATCCCAAAGGAAGGGTGCGACACATTGCTTATTAACCTCTAAAATTAATTTGCTATGCAGCAAATTGAAACTGTCCCCATTCTCCCCTGCCGTGTCCCGTAGCATTGCGGGGTATGGCGCTAGCCAATAGGGGAGATGACAAGAAGTGGCGGAGAGGTTGAAAACGATATCTCATCAATCTGTTCATATCAGATATTTACCCCCCCCTCGCCCTATGGGCACTCCCCCTATATTCCCTCGGGAACACCCCGCAATGCTACGGGACACGGCAAGGGAAGAGGTTAACAAATATACCGATAGTGTCATACCAATCCCCCGCTGTTCTAAGTTAAAATACAAGGGAAGAGTGTAAAATATCTCACAATGTCGCAGAGCACGACAGGGAGAGGATTAAAAGTGCTGCTCCGAACCTTATTCCCTCCGGCGCTTTGTGGGTATCTCCCTTCTCTCCTATTGCTTCGCAACATAGGAGAGACACAGAAGAAACAATCGTTTCTGAGAAAAGGGATTAGAGGTATAAAAAGACAGTCTCCTCTGATTTCTTATTGATCCGATATCCCATAATTATCAACTGAGCAAATTTAATCGTATAACGCCTTGTTTTTTAATAAAATTCAGCTATATTTGTAAATACGAACTACATACGGGACTGAACATATACAAGCAATCGAACGCTTATCGACTGTATCAAGATAAATCGAACCATGAAAACAAACCGAGTCATCAAAATTTTTCTCGCCTCCTCCGAGGAGTTAGAGGCCGATCGTTATCGTTTCGGGAACCTCATTAGAAAACTGGACAATATTTATGAGAAACGAGGCATACGCATCGAATTATTCGAATGGGAGGACTATGACGCCGCCTATAACGGCATGCGCAAGCAAGACGAATACAACGAACGAGTGAGAGCGAGCGACATGTTTCTGGCGCTATTTCATAAAAAAGCGGGGAAATTTACCATCGAGGAGTTCAACATTGCCCGAAAAGCGTTCGACGAGCAGGCTTCTCCCAAAATATATACCTATATAAAAGACCTCGAAGCAGGCGAAAGCGAAAGTCGGGAACTGGCAGAGTTCAAACGACTCATGCTCGAAGAGCTGGGACACTATTGGTGTCGATACAGCAACTTCGACACCATGCAACTGCATTTTGTCCTACAATTGCAAATGGTAGAGGCCACCACCCCGATAAAGGTGGAGGTAAAAGAGTCGCAGGTGAAAATAGGAGACAGTACGATCGCCGACTTGAACAATGTGCCTTTTACCTCGGAGAATGCCACGCACAGAGAACTGCAATCACGGAAGGAACAACTCGATCGGGAAATCGGTAATGCCGAGTCAGGCGGCCGAAGAGGATTCTTCGGGCAACGTTCCCGTATGACCGACGAGGAGCTCGCTAATCTGAGGGAAGAACGCGAGAGTGTAACCGAACAGATAGAGCGACAAGAAAAGGCACTCGTAGACACGGCAATGTCTATCGCCCGCATGCAGGGCGGTGAATGTAGCCCCCGTATGAGAACAGCCGCCGAACTGTTTGAAAAAGGAGAGATCGACAAAGCGGGAGCCGTTCTCAAAGAAGACGATATGGAAGCCGATGCCACGAACGCAAAATTGAAATTCGATACAGCAGCGCAGCCAACCGCCGAACTCACCCGAAACATAGAACGATGTGCGGGAGAATACATGCTTAAAGCTCGTATCGTCGTCAGTGGAATAGCCGACGAATCGAGATACCGACAAGCGGTAAAACTCATGTCGACGGCGATAGACCTTGTTTCGGGACGACTGCCCGAAGAAACATTGGCAGAATACCTGTTCGACTATGCCGTACTGCTTACAGATGTAGGTCAACAAACAAAAGCCCTCGAAACGTGGGAACGGTTGTCGGGCATATACGAACGTTTATACCGCAAAGCACCTCAGAAGTATGCCTACGGTTACGCCGGCGTATTAAACAATATGGCAGTACTTTACAGCGATAAGGGCGATTTCGACCACTGCCTATCCAAATACTTGAAAGCCGTAGATATTTATGATCGGCTCGACCGGGAAGGACCGGGTATATATGACGACGATATAGCACGTCTCAAAAATAACCTCGGAACACTTTACTCCGACCGAGACGAATATAACAAAGCCTTATCGGAGTTCAACGAGGCTGCACGCATACGATTCGAGCTCCTCGCCAAAGACAACGACCCCGATTCCCGATCGGCTCTGGCCGACATTTATTGTAATATGGCTACGGCATTGCAATTTTCGGACCACCCCCAAGAAGCTCTGCGATACATAGCCCAAGCGCACGCCATACTCGACGAGCTGGACAAAGAGTTTCCGAGAATATACGAGTACAAACTGTACTCGATTTTAAATCGGGAAGGCTCGATTTATACACGGCTCGACCAACTCGACAAGGCGGAAGAATCCTTGCAAAAATCCCTACAATTGGCTGCGAATCTCGCCTCCCGCATGCCATTGGCTCATAGTGCCGACTTGGCCACGGCAAAGATGGAAATGAGCGGGCTGAACTATGTGCTCGGCAAAAACGAAGAGGCAAGGAAGGGATTCCGCCAAGCATTGGACATATTCAGACGATTGCAAACGAAAGAACCGGTTTACGACCATCAAATCGCCACCGTTCTCCAAAACTTGGGTGTCATCTGCCGCCACGAGGAGAAATACGACGACGCGGAAAAGTTCCTCAAAGAGGCACTGGATATTCGCGAAAGGCAGCACGCCCAAGCCCCATACTCCTTCACCGCCGACCACGCCAAAGTCTGCCGGGACTTCGGAGATTTGTTGGTCGATATGGGAGAAAACGACCGGGCCGGCGAGATGTTCGAGAAAGCGGCAACGCTATATACAAATGCCGCCGAAAAAAGCGGACATCTAAAAGTATCCATCGCCGATTCGATTTATGCATGGGCAGATACTCGTCTCGACTCCGAGGAATACGACCGGGCCGAATCCCTGTTCAAACAAGCATTGAGCATATACAGCAGGCTCACCGATGACAAAACGAGCTACGACATGGCACGAACATGGAGCCGCATGGGCGATCTCTATATGCTTTGGGAAAAGCCCCAAGCCGTGCCTTCTTATGAAAAAGCACTATCGATGTTCAAGGAACTGCACGCCCCAGACTCCGACTATCGAGAAGAGACAGCTCACATAACCAACTGTATGGCACTAATTTCCAGCGCAAACGAAGAATATGACCGAGCGAGTGAGCTATACGAAGAGTGTATATCGATTTACGAATCTCTCTGTAACGACGGGCACGACAATCGAGCCGACTTAGCGGAAGCCTATTGCAGTCTGGGCGAAACCCATTGCAATCTGGAAGCAGCCGAACCCGCCCGCGAATGTTTCGAAAAATCGTTGAAACTTTATCGAGAAATAAATGCCTGCCCGGTTCCCCTGCATATCGACAAAATGGCAGTCGTATTGAAGAAACTCGGTATCGTACTTTACGTATGCGAAGAATACGACACAGCCATTACGCTCTATCTCGAAGCCTACGAATTACTAAACGCCATCTACCGGAAAACAGGAGAATGCGGCGAAGAATTAGGTTCGGTAGCGCTATGCCTTTCGGAAACATTCGCAGATACCGGAAAAGCCCGAAAGGCGAGAAAGTACTACGACATCGCTTTGAAATTCGGAGCTATCGAAGAAGATGAGGAGGAGGATTACAACGATGACAAAGATGAGGAAGACGAAATCGATGAGGACATGGAGGAAGATGACGAAGACGGCGAGTGTGAAGAAAGCAATGAGACAGACGAAGCTCGAACGATAGAAGACATAAGAATCGCCAAGAAAAACGCCCATCGTTTTAAAACGGCATCGGACTATCTGGAAGCCGCAAAATGCTATACTGACAAGGGAGACTTGCAGAAAGCGAAAGAGTTATATATCGATGCAATAAACATCTGCGAAAAATACCTCGTCGGAGGATTTACCGAAGACACCTATCGGGTAAAAGCAGAATGTTGCAGGAATTTCGCCGATATAATCAAGGAAGAAGGACACCTTGAAAATGCTATGGCTTTCTATCAAGAGGCTCTGCGTATCTATAAAATACTGAAATTCTATTCACCGGACTATGAACAAGCCTTATCCGAAGTAGAAAGGCGCATAAAAATTTTCACATAAAAGAGACCACTTATCATACAAAAAGTTAAAAAATGATATATATTTCAATCTTGACTATCCTTTTAACAAACCTTTCTGTCTCTTTATCATAAACTTTTAACACATTAAAATTTATGATGAATACCATGAAAAAAGGATTGGGGTTACTCATGCCTCTTTTCCTAATGGCGTGCAGCCAACAAGCTACGATCAGCAAAGACACTCTGAAAGACAAAATCGCCGGTGGGTGGGCAGGTAAAATGATAGGGGTATCCTACGGACTCCCTACCGAATTCAAAGCATTGGGCAAGATGTATGAAGATTCTATCCATTGGGCTCCCGTCCGAGTAAAAGATGCTTTGTGGGAAGACGACTTGTATGTACAGCTAACTTTGATGGACGTAATGGACAAACACGGTATGCAAGCCGAACAAAAAAAATACCAAGAGGCTTTGGCAACAGCCGGGTTCAGACTGTGGCACGCCAATGTACAGACCCGCAAAAATTATTTCGACAGCATATTTCCGCCCCAATCGGGACAGCCCGAATTCAACCTCCATGCCGATGACATAGACTTTCAAATCGAAGCTGACTATATCGGGTTCATGTGTCCCGGCATGCCGCAGACGGCCAACAAAATGGCCGATTATATGGGTCATATCATGAACTACGGCGACGGTGTGTATGGCGGTGCATTCGTAGCCTCGCTGTATAGCGAAGCCTATTTGCAGAACGATATCCGGTCTGTCATCGAAAAAGCATTGCTCTCTTTACCGGCCGAAAGCGGTTATCGCAGAATCATTGAAGATGTCATCGCTTTTCACCAAGAAAATCCCGATGACTGGACTAAGTGCTGGCAAATGTTAGAAGACAAGTGGGCTCGCGCGAACATTTGCAACCCCGGCACGAAATACAATATCGATGCCAAACTGAACGGAGCCTACATCGTTATAGGATTGCTCTATGGAGAAGGAGATATAAACAAGACATTGGAAATATCCACCCGCTGCGGACAAGACTCCGACTGCAACCCGTCCAACGCTTTGGCTGTTTTGGGTATCATCAAAGGATTCAGCGCGTTCCCCCAAGAGTATAGAGAAGCTATCGAAAAAATCGGAGACAAACCGTTCGTTCACACCAACTACTCTTTCAACAAAGCGGTGGAACGCACTGCGGATTATGCCGAAAAACTCATTGTGGAAAATGGCGGTAAAGTAACCGAAAACAGTTACTCCATCGTACTGCAAGAACCGGTTGCCCTTCCTATGGAAGATGCGTTCCCCAACTTGGTATACAGCAAACGCGCAGCCATCGTCGATGCCGACAAAGACAGTTGCTGGACTTTGAAAGGGAATTGGCAGGATGCCGAAAACGGTTATGTGAAATATAGCGAACAAGCCGGCGATGAAATAACGTTCACTTTCGAAGGAACAGGAGCTTCTATCGAAGGCTGGTGGGTTAAAAACGGAGGCAAAGCCGACGTATATGTCGATGGTATATTCAAACGCACGATAGACTGCTTTTACTACTATGCCAAACAAGAACACCGCAACATAAACATCTTCCACATCTTGAACTTGGAAGAAGGGAAACACACCATTAACATAGTAGTCAAAGGAGAAAAAAGAGAAGAATCGGAAGGCTGTGCAATAGGTGTCCGTGGCGCCGTCGTTTATAAAAACGGTACAAAGTCATACGATGCCATATAGAAAGCCCTACATTCATTCTTATCGGCAGTAAATCTCAATAAATGTATTCCCCCTATATTTTGCTGTGCAAAGCACCCGTAATGCTACGGGGCACAGCAAGGGAGAGGGTAAAATATTCAAAGTAACATTTCACGACACCTTTCGAAGCCCCTGTATTACACGGGGCAATGAAATAGAGAGTGATGCCCCGAAGGACAAAACGGGCGGGACATCGTGAAAAAATGACAAAGGTCGGCGGGGAGTTTCCCCGCCGACCTTTGTTTATGAGGGCATCGTTCCCTGTATCTTATTTCTTAATGAATTTCACTACTTTCTCGGCTTCTGCGGTCGTTACCTTGACAAGATAGCAACCCTTTGCCAAATCGGCCACGTCGACTGTTGTCTCTATCGCCGTTCTCACCAGTTTTCCCGTGAGGTTATAAATATTGACTTCAAACTCGCCGTCCGTCACACCCTCCACATGGAGAACGCCACTCACGTAGCGGGCAGATATCGCCTCTCGATCGTTCTCTGCTATGCCGGTTTCCGGATCGTATACGAAATAAGCCTCGAACGTGTAATTGCCCACGAACTGTTCGGCCGGCATCGTGTAACTGTTGTCGGAGGCCAAAGTCAACTCCATAATAGCTCCGAATTGACTCGGGCCGTACATCACTCTACCTACCTTGTAATCCTCAGCAGGATCGAACGTGATCCTGAACGATGTTCCGGCCTCGATGGGCTCGCCGCTCTCGTAACTTTGTGTGCCGTCGGCGCTCGTCAGTATTATACTACCCTCGCCCTCTACCACGCTATACGTTACCGTGTGGGTGGGCTTGGCCTCGAACGTGACGCTTATCTCCGTCGCACCCGTTACCGTATGGGTCTCGCCGCTCGTGATATCCTCGCCATTAACCGTGAGGCTGGCCAAGTTATAACCCTCGTTCGGGGTGGCGGTAATGGTCAATTCCGAATTTTCTTCCACCGTGTTTGCTCCGGGCACAAGGGCCACACTGCCGTTCATCACGGTTAGCGTACCGTTCTCTACTGTTTCGGGAAGGGTCACGGTATAAGTGGCCGGACGTTCCACGATCCGCAACGTGAAATCGACGATGTTGCCGCCGTTGCCGGTAAGGGTATTGGCGATTTCATCGGGATGCCCACAAGGATCCAAGTGACACCAGTCTATTTTCAAACGCACGCGGTATTCGCCGGGAGCAAGACTCTCGGGCAATGTGAAGGAGGGAACATCGTCCAGTCTGCTGTTATTCTCCGTAGTTTCGCCCTTGCTGTTCTTACCCCACTGAGAGTCACTCGGGCTATAAAACGTATAGGAGACCAGCTCACCGTCGGCCGTGGGATAGTCGTCGCTCCCCAAAGTATAAGAGAACGTGTAGTCCTTGTCGTAGTCGATGTAGAGGTAGCCATGCATCCATTCTCCCGCCCAATTAACGACAGGCTGTATCTCCTCTCCGGCATATGCTTCGAACACATTGTCGGTCTTGTCTACATAAACCGCTTGTCTTGTCGTGGAATATACCGATACCGAGAAAGGAGAAGTTCCCCCGTTCATAGTGATACTGCGGACATACCGCTGGTCATGTGACGAGTTCCCTTCGTACGTGCAGTATGCCGGTACGGCCTCTTCGAATTCGGCGGTAACCGTAGTCTCTTGCGTCAGCGTAAAAATGTTCACGTTTCTTTCCAATGCCACATCGTTCACCCGAATTTCTTTCAGCTGGTATCCGTCGGCAGGTTCTGCCACGACAGTCAACCTCGTATTTTCGGGTATTCCGGTTCCGCTAACCACTTCGGTGGAACCATTCATCACTTTCAATGTCCCTTGCTCGGGGTCGGGAGCAGCGATTGTCACGGTATAAAGCGTACTGTAATTGGGGAAATTCACCAATGTACCCGTATGTCCGTGACCTGAGATATCGGGAACTTCCACCCCCGAAATATCGGTAAAGTCATAAGCAGCCACCAAACCATCGGTCGTTCCGTCTACGGTAGCGTCCATATCGGCTTTAATTTCGTCCAAAGTCAACGCTTTATTATAGAAACGCAGGTCGTCCATCTCGCCATTCATAAAAAAGGAGGGAACAGATGCCGAACCGTCGCTGTTCGAATATCCGGCTCCGACCAAAACATCGAAGTTATTTTCCAGAGACTTAGATTGAAAATCGGCGTGTAGAGATTTCGATTCACCCAATACACCATCTACATAAATATTCGTCGTATTTTCGTTCCAGTCGAAAACCCAAGTCAAGTGCACCCATTGATTTTCAGTGAACGTGACACCTGTACCGTTACCTTTACCACCCCACGGCGAACCGGCAGGGGAAAGGTTGGTAGAGAATCGTGTACTGGCATTCATATCGCCCCACATTTCCCAACCGACAGTACCGCTATTGGCCGTTCCCGTATAAGAACGTTTCGACACAAAACGGCAAGAACTACCCGAGAAAGGCATTTTCACCTTGCAAGTAACCGTGTAGGATTCACCGATAGCAATATTAAAATCATCGGCAGAGGGAATACGCATATAGCGATCCGTACCGTTCAGTTGCAATGTACCTTCCGAAACCACAGGAGGCTCGGTAACATCGGAAGTGAGCCAATCCATCGTGAATCGATAGAACACGAGTTGGAACCCGTCTTCACCCGGAAGATTACTATCCCATTTACCCTCTTCGACCAAAGCGCCTATTGTCCCATCGGACAAAACCGTTAAAGAAGAATAGGCAGAATAACCGTCTACCAAACGTTTCTTTATCGGCCAAGTCTCACCATCGTCTTCACTCAAATAAATCGTGACATTCTCACGGGTTGTCGTACTTTCCGGAAGAGAGTGCAACAAGCGGCTCTTTCCTTCCGATCCTTCGTCGGTAGAATAGGAGTAACGAATGATATCGCCGTTACAAGCCGGGTCTTTCAATTCCGTCTCGAAATAGGCTTTGCCCCAAGTCTGCCCCCGGTCGGTGGATTTACAAAAAATGCGGTTGCCCTTGCTCGGATTGCGGATGCTCATTAAAATATCCCCGTTTTCAAGTTCCACCACTTTGGCTTCGTCTCCCGCAGTTGTAGCCGCATTGGTCGACAAAGTCCAATTATCGCCTCCGTCATCGGAATAGATAGCATAATTATGAAGAGGGACTCCGGTGGCAGAAGTGGCACGAATCGCCAAAACAAACATCAAACGGCCATCTTTCAAGCATAAGCCGTGACCCGATCCGGCAAAACCGGCATACCAACTGCTATGGTTAGCATACACCTGATCGGTAATAGCTACCGGCTCGCTCCAAGAAACACCGTTGTCGGTACTCTTGGAAACATAGATTCCTTGCCGCTGACTGGGCGTTGCATTCCATAGCCCCTGATCACCCACGAACATACAAATCAAATTTCCCGTCTTTTTATCGAGTACCACAGCCGGGTCGCCATATGTTTTACCGTTACCGCCCTGAGCAACGACAACCGGCTCCGACCAATTTTTACCGTTATCGGTACTTCTTCTCGACATAATGGAAATCGTATTGGGCAGGTCTCCCAAACTGCTGCCTCGTTTGTCCACCACAGCGACCAACGAATTGTCGGCAGCAGTCACCAAAGCCGGAATACGCCAATATTGGGAATCATAGTCTCCCATATTAAACAAGACGGTCCGCTCGGGAGCGTCCGACGCCCACGTCCAAGAAGCGCTTATGCACATCAAGAACAGCAACAAAAACTGTACACTTTTTCTCATGATAATTTTTAATTGTTTTGTTAATTATTGACTCACCGGCAAAATCCATTCGATATCGACACGATTCTACCGGAGAACCTTTTATTTTTAATCATTCAGTTTCACCGAATAAAGAAGAGATAATAACTCACGAAATTCTCAGAGACCCCAGAAGACACCATACAATACAAAAATTTATAGAAACGAACCCCTTACTTTCATACATACTGTGCCTCTCGCGGTATTTGAATTTTTCAGAAATCAATAGCCCCTTCTTAATAATATTAAGAAATAGTCAAATTTATATCCATAGGCTACACATATTTTTAATATTAAAAAATCAAAATGATTTCGGGAAATAAAAAGAATAACGTTTCGCGCCTCAGGTACACCCATCTCCTAAGCAACGCTCTCCCCTTCAATAGTTTAATAAGAATTATAATTTGTGATCGATTTTCTTCGTTGAAACAGGTTCTTCATAGTTTCTATTTCGTTTTTCATGATATAAAAATGCATTTTTAT